>NZ_JBHSLL010000058.1:0-3520 GCF_042656785.1 Aquamicrobium segne | reverse complement strand
CAAATCATATCCACGAGGCGGGTCAATTCTCGGTGAAAATCCCGGGTCAGATCTCAACGGCAATCAACATTATGGCCAATCTCCCATAGCCTTCCTCAGTTTTGAACGGTCGATCAGGGGCAACGCCAATTCCACGCTGGCAGTCGTCGGTGATACGCATCCGCTGTCCTTCCGGGCCGAGAATGCGCTGATGGATTTACTCTCTAAAGTGGGACCGGGCGATTCAGGACGATATTCTTCATCACAAGGGTAGAGGTAAGGCGCTGAACGCCCGGCAGGGCAGACAAGCATTCGTCATACAGTTCACGAAAATGAGACAAGTCACGGCTGAGGACGTGAAGCATGTAGTCAGGATCTCCGAAGAGCCGCTGCGCCTGAACGATCTGGGGTACTTCCATCAAGGCGGTCTCAAAAGCCCGGACGGAATCGCTGTTCCCGTCCCCAAGCGTGACAAAAACGATGGCTGAGAAATTCAGCCCGACCTTGGTCGGATCAACCTGCGCCCGATAGGCACTGATGACGCCCGACTGTTCCAAGGCCCGCACCCGCCGATGGCAGGGGGAAAGGCTGAGCCCGATCCGCTCTCCCAACTCGGTTACTGTCAGCCGCCCATCGCGTTGAAGTTCGGCAAGAATCTTTCGGTCTGCTTCATCCATGAGGCAGATATTGCCTCAATAGAGGCTTGGTTGGCAAGATTTAGGGAGCACCTTCCCGCCTTGGAGTGATATTTTTTCCTTTGGGTTCAAGCAATTGTCGGAATGTGCTGGGCCTGCATCGCCACACCGGAAATCGGCACGGCAACATGCCTGCCGATGTCAATGGGCCGTGCAGAAGTGTTTCGTATTTACGAGGCTTGAAATGTCGCCGTCACTGCTTGCCGCCTACTGGGCATTCTCGTTCCTGTTCGTTATCACACCGGGCGTGGATTGGGCTTACATGATAAGCATAAGCCCCGATCACCGCGCCATCGGCCCTGCCGTATTCGGTCTGCTGGCCCGGCACCTTACCGCCGTGGCGCTCGTCGCCGCAGGTGTGGGGGCAGTGGTTGCCGGCGCACCGGCGGTTCTGGCTGCCCTGACCTATGTGGGCGCAGGCTATCTGGTCTGGCTGGGGATCGGCATGGTTCGACATCCAGCCCTGCCCGTTGCAGGTGAGGTCGAGTTCGCCGGTTCGTCAAAGGCGTATGCCATAAAAGGCTATGGCATGAGCGCTCTTAACCCCAAGGTGCCGTTATTGTACCTGGCGCTCTTGCCACAATTTACGGACCTGGCCGGTTCATGGCCGGTCAGTGCCCAGATCATGGTTCTTGGGCTGCTGACCATCATAAGCTGCACGATCATCTATACGATGGTGGGTTATGCCTCTCATTCCGTTCTCAGGGCAAACCCCGCCGTGACCAAAATCGTCAGCCGCTTGTCTGGGGCTGTCATGATCATTGTTGCCATCGCTTTGATAGCCGAGCGCTTTGCATCGTAAATGTCAGCACCCAGCCTTGATCAGGGCTGCTGCTATCTCAAAACAGACAATTGGTGGGAAGCTGAAACTAAAGCGTGCTGCTTTTCTTCCAGACTCACGCGGCCCGCGTTAAGACTCTGTTTTATTTATATTTTTATCTCAAAACTGATTCTTAAGTTCAAGAGACAGGCTTTAGATTTAGAGATCTGAAGGCCGAGCGTCGCCTTTTTCATTATTACTTTTTTAACACATTCAAAATTAATACACTCTTATAGGTTGTGATAATATGAAATTACAATCTATAATGTTGTGCGATTCGCGAAGGATGGTGCGCCAAAGCTCTGGAGCGCTCAGAGAGCAGAGGCAAAGCTGAACCTGAGATCAATTACATAAAGGCTCAGATTATTTTGCCTCATGTGATTGTCAATCCGTAATTACTAATAGTGTATCAAATTAGGTCAATAACCAAATGAATAAATACTACTATATAATTGCCTTAATAGGATTAAGCATTTCAATATCAGGTAATGTATTGGCTGATGACTGCACTGTAACCGGAGATTCCCTTGTTTGTGAACCTGATGGATCTTATAATCCATCTGATCATGGCGGAAAGCTAATTTATGACTATGATCAAATTAGTTTGACGACCACGATTAGCCTAAAACATGGCTTATCTCAAGCATCAGGTGATACTACATATAATAATGTTACGATTAATACATCTGGAGATAGGGCTGACGGGATACATGTTATTCAGTGGGGTCCCAAAATTACATTTAAGAGTTTAAATATTAATGCAAGTGGGTATAGCGCGGATGGAATTCTCGTAGGACGCGATAGTACCGGTGCAATTATAACTGTTAATGGAGATACAAATATACTTTCATCAGGCGGGATGGGAGTAAGATCAGTTACAACTGCAAAGAAAGATGGAATTAATAAGAATAAAATTATTTTAAATGGAAATTCAATTGTTAAAACAACTGCCGATGGTAGTCGGCACGGCGGTCATGCCGTTTATGCCGGAGTTGATTTAAGCGGGTGTGGGCCGTTTGGCCTCCCGCTCAATGACTGCCTGTCTAGCGATCGAGCCGAGATATTTCTAACGGAAGGAAATAATAATCTACACAATATTATAACCTCTGGCGCTTCCGCCAATGGAATCTACGCCTATGGCTACGGTTATGTGAAGACAAGTAATGTTCAAATTGAAACGACAGGAGAGAACGCACATGGCATTGCTGCGGTAAGAAGGAATTCAAATTATTATTATGACTCAAGCGATAGTGGAAGTCAGGATTATTCAGGGGTTGTCGAGTTAACTGGCAATGTGTTCATCAATACATCTGGAAATGGGGCATTCGCTATTTTAGCTGACAGCGGCAATGCGAGTAACGGCCAAGATTCACTTGGGGTGGTTTCAAGCGTCAGATCCTTTGATAGCGATAGCGGCCAGATCGTATCTGATAAGATCTATCAGATTAACGGCAACTTACATGCAAAGAATTCTGGTATAATTGACCTTTCAATGGGAAACCACAGCACATTTGATGGATATACCAAATTAGAAAGCAATGGGATTATCAACCTCGATATTGATGGTGATAAAAGCATATGGCATATGAGTGGAAGCTCAATCTTAAACACGGTTAATCTCCTGTCCGGCGCATCTTTAAGGCCATATGAGATCAATGGTAACGTATATGATTATACAATCACTGGTAATTTACATAATGAAGGAAAAATTATACTTGAGGATGGTTTTTATGGGAGCCGCGCAGGAGATGAAATAAGCTTAATAGGAGATTACACCTCACATGATGGACTGCTGATTATTGATACGAAACTTCATGACGATGATTCAATTACGGACCATCTGCTCATAGATGGTGATACGTCTGGCAGAACTTATGTCAGGGTGCAAAACGATCAAGGCACCGGCGCTCAAACCAATGAGGGCATCAAGATCATCGATGTCACCGGATCATCTGCTGGCACCTTCTCTCTGCTTGGCGATTATATGTTTGAAGGCGATCAGGCGGTGGTTGGTGGCGCCTATGCC
>NZ_JBHSLL010000057.1:0-11919 GCF_042656785.1 Aquamicrobium segne | reverse complement strand
CAGGCTGTCATTTGTCACAGTGGACTGCACTGGCGGGACAAAGCTGACTTCAGTAAGGGTGCCCGGCGCGATCAGGCGTCCCGGCAACGAGAAGCGGCGCCAACACCGGAATTCCCAAGCTTTCGAGGGTTTCGTCAGTCTGAGCGACGAACCGTGCGCTGCGTGGGTGATGATTGAGCATCCGGCGCAGATCGATCGCAACGTCGTCGTTTTCACGGGCCAGCATGGTGATGTTCTCGATTTCGATCGGCATCAGCTCGAAATCCCGCGCGAGAACGGGAGGTGAAGCAGCACGTGAGGCGCCGGCCTCCAATGGGCGGCGCATAGATGTCTTCAATGGCTGGAGCCCCGCCCTGATCAGCGGCCGCATGGCGAAGGCCGCGACTTTCAAGACGTTGGCCCGCTCTAAACGACCCAACTTCTCGTAAACGCCCCAGCGTCCCAAGGCATGGCGATAGGGCAGGCCTGCGACTTCCCAGACCGCCTCTACCGGCGGTCGTGCCGGATCCTTCATGCGGCGCGGGCGGCAGATCTCATCGATCACGCCCCTGAGAACGCGAAGCCAAAGCCCTCCATGAACAATGCGGCCACCGGATAATCGCACCCTGCCCTTGGTAACGGCCTGCAAGGTCAGACCGTCAAGCCTAGCGAGCACCGCATCAGCTTCTTTGGGGGCTGGATACTCGGATTGTTCGGCGGGGCTGGCAGCTCGCAGCAGGACGCCATGCTCCGGGCAGCTCGCCATCCAGTTCGCTCGCCAGTGCAGCCGGCCAAACCGGCGCCGATCGCTCCGCAGGCAGTGAATGCACCCGGCCATCCTGCCGCTGGCAAGATCGCCGGAAAGCCAAGGGACCCACCACGCAGACCGCACGGGCCGGATGCGCTGGGCAGGATTCTCGAAAGCACCGAACTGACAGCAATAGTGGGAAAAGATGCCGTTCTGCGGCGTCAGGCTGTCCAGGAGATAGGGAACGTAGGTCGCCATTGTCATTGCCCGGATTCGACCGGAAGGAACACCGGTGCGTTCCGCCAGCTTCTTGATCAAAGCGGCGGATGGCCAGAAATCCACCAGCCCGATATCCAGCCTCTTGATGCCCAGGGTAGCTTCAGCGAATTCCCCGGCGCCCATGTCGTACTCGGCTGCGAGCCGCCACAGCCATGACGACAGAGCTTCGTGCACCAATGGCTGAGGATGAATTGGCAGCCTCTTCGCCATCGTCAGGTCAGCAGCTTCTCGGTGAGGCGGCGGCGCTCCGCCGGGCCGCGATACTTCATCAACTGAAGGGAGCGCTGATTGATCGCCTCCTCTCCACTTTCCACCGCAGCGACAGCGGCCGAACGCAAAAGAGCCGCGATTTCGCCGATCGTCCCGCCGGTGCGAGCCAAGACCCAGCGCTGCAGGTCGGCCGAGTTGAGAAATGAGGATTTTCGAAGCGGAAACGTCGCCACGAAGCTCTGGATCAGCCGGCTGAGCTCGTCACCCTCCTCCCATACCGGCAGGATGATCGGATGGAACCGGTTCTCAAGCTGCGGATCGGTGCGGATGGCAAGGTAGGCGTCCCGCGTGCCTGCTCCCACGACCGGGATCCGCAATTCGTTGCCGAGGAAACGTAGCAAATTGAGGAACTCACGCTGCGCCGGCGACGTACCGGCGAGAATGTTGTGCAGTTCGTCAATGATGAGGACCTTAGTGCCCACCCTTTTGAGAATGGACAACGCCTGCGCCTCGAGATCATGCTTGCGGGCGGTTCTCCGGACTGGAGCTCCCAGGACCTCCAGGAGATGCTGGTAGAACCGCGCAACACCCGGATCGGTCAGCATCTGCACGACGACAACGGGAATGTTTTCCTCGTCACGGTCGGGCACGGGCGGTGGCGTATGGTCTCGTCGGAACTTCTCGACGATCATCGATTTTCCGTTGTTGGTCGGTCCCAGCAGGAGAAAGCACTGCGGTCGAACGCGTCCGGGCTCGTTCTCCATGGCCGTGCGAACGAGATCGAGCGCAGCCTGTGCCTGCGGGTAGCCGATCCACCATTGGCCACGGATGAAGGCAATTCGTTGCGCGTTGTCCGCGGCGGCAATCTCCCGCAGTTCGAGGGGAAGGTGGCTGAGATCGCTCATCACCATCTTTCCATCGGAAATGGCGGAGAGCCGGAAGCCCGTTCATCGGCACGTTCGTTTTCGATAGTCGGCAGGGCAACCACACGATCCACCGACGCCTCGGGGGTTGGAGTTTGTCGCGCCAACTGCCGCCGCGCCGCTCTGGATTTCCGTGCCGCGGCTTTCACCAGCCCGCGCTGCTGCTCTACCGTCCTGAAGATAACCTCTTCATCGACCTGGGCCCGACCGCCAGCCTTGATCATTCGAACGGCCTGGCGATGCTCAAAAAGCGAGATTCCGGGCCGCTCCAGACGCCGGCAGGGCACTGTCACATAGCTGCGGCCGTCTGGCTCGAGCACGAAAATCTGCGACAGGTCGCGGGGATCGCGGCGGATCAGGAAGGATCGGCAGCGATCCCGGTTTGCGATCCATGGGCGCAGAACGTCGGAATAGTAAGTGATATGGTCGAGCGTGAAGCCATCCCGTTGGATCGCTCGTCGCACCACAGGCAGGAAATCGACCAGATATTCGCGGCTATTGGTGACTGGTCGCGGGTCGCCATGCTCGGCAATTGCGCGCTTCCACCGCGCGAGCGGCGGCTCCATGATCCCTTCGTGGACCTCGTGATGGTAGCGTCCGCTGACCGCCAGAGCCAGCCAATGCTCCAGCTCGGACAACGTAAGAACCGCAGTTGCATCGCTGTCATAGGTTCCCCGTTCGGTCGGATTTGAAAACGTCGTGCCGGGCAGATCATGGATATGGCCCATCAATGTGCCGATCAGACGCTCGATCACCCCGCCGAAATGCGGTTGGCCCTTCGGGCGATATTCCAGGCCGATCCCATGCTGCTGACAGCCACGAGCGAGAGCTTCGCCATGAAACTCCGCAGCATTGTCAAGATGCAGGAGACGCGGGACACCTGCGATCGGCCACTCCGTATCGAGACCCAGGCCGTCGAGATAGACCCTCTTGTCAACGCCAGAGTGGGCGAGGCACAAACCGACACTTGTTGCGGACGGCGCCTCGAACGACACCAGAAAGCCGGTGATGCAACGGCTATGGACATCGATCGCCACCGTCAGCCACGGCCGCCCGACAGGCAGGCGGCTGATCTCATCCACCAGAATGATATCGACCGGCGTATGGTCGATCTGGACGATGTCGAGCGGTCCTGTTGCGACGGGTCCATGGCCAGCAGCCGACGCCAGCCGTCTCGCTTTGCTGCTGCCGGGGCCTTCCCGACGCCGCGCTACCTCTTCAGCCCGAATTGTCTCAAGGCGACGGCGGATCGTTTTCCCCGATGGAGCCGGCAATCCGGCCTTCTTGCATCGGAGTTGAACTTCGTCGACGAGACGCACAATCCGACGCTTCTGCCGCGTCAGGTAGGTATCGTAGATTGCGGCGGTGACAATGTTGTCCACCCGTGCCGGCATTCTGGATCGGCCACGGCCGCCGGATGGCTTTCCGGGAGTCAGCGAACTCATCAACCCACCTGAGGCCCGAAACCGGGCGACGAGCGTGTAGATCGATCGGGTGCTCATGCTCAGAAGAGCGGCCGCGCCCCGCGCATCACCGGCTGAGACCAGTTCCTGAGCCGCCAAGGGTGCTATTACCGGATATCGCCGCTGCGCCTCTTGGCGTGCTTCTTCAGAGAGCCCAAGCGTACCGCGTTCGGCAACCTGATCAGCGTGCTCTTCCACCTCTCTCTGTCCCTCCCCTGCTAGCAATCGAATCGGCGACATTGAAGGGAATTATGGGCAGTTTATGCTACATAGTGAAGACAACTATGGGGAATCAGGAGCCAAGCGCTGTGACCATGACCTTCGCTAAGATATTGATCTTCCATGCTCCGCATTGAAGCTAACTTTGACAACTGACACAGGCGCTGCAAATGGCCGCTGACATGCAAAATCGTGCTTCCCATCAACCACAGGGCCGGCTTATCGGCTATGCCCGCGTGTCCACGGACGAGCAGGCAACCGAAGCGCAGGAAATGGAGCTGCGTGCGGCCGGCTGCGAGACAATCATCCAGGAACATGGTTCGGGGGCTTCGCGCGCACGCCCTGCCCTGTCCAGACTCCTTCACGACATCAGCAGCGGCGACACGCTCGTTGTCGTCCGGATCGACCGCCTGGCACGCTCCGTCAGCCATCTTCTTGAGGTTATCGAGGGGCTGACAGAAAAAGGCGTGCATTTTCGGTCGCTTCGCGATCCGATCGACACCACGACACCACAGGGCATGTTTTCGCTCCAGGTCCTCGGTGCCGTGGCCCAGTTGGAGCGCTCACTGATCTCTGAACGTACCAAAGCCGGTATAAAAGCGGCGAGGGCAAAAGGTCGACTGCCAGGCAATCCCGGTATCCGCGAACGTCGGCCGGAAGCGCTGGCTAAAATGACGGCTGCGCAGAAGGCCGCCTATGGAACACGGATCCAGGCGACAGCAAACCAGTGGCTTCCGACCGTGAAGCGACTGCGGCCCGATCATACTTGGGATGATATCGCACGTGTCCTGAAGCAACGCGGTCTTGATTGGACACCGGAACGCCTTCGACGCGCAGTAAAATGGATGGTTGCCGAGGGCATGGCTGATAAAGCCCTGCTCCGAAAGTCGCCGCCTCGCCTGCCGGAAGATCGCCTGATGACCCTGGTTGCCGGCATCCATTCATCCAATCCCGGCCTGACATTGCGCGAAATCGCCAGCCAGCTTGAGCGATTGCATGAGCGCACACCGCGCGGCGGAACCAGATGGGCTCCGTCATCGGTCAAGAACCTTCTTGATCGCGCGAGACGATCCGGGCTGCTGGCGGCTTAGACGGCACGGTCGCAGCTAAGCGCCCTCCTCTGCCTCGCTATACGTCAGGCAATGTCGTGAAAGGATCAACTGCTCGTACACCGAGCGGTCCAAAATGCCGGAGGTTTCGGGTTAAAACCGTCAAATTATGCGCCTGAGCGGTAGCAGCGATAGCAATATCTTCAAAACCCGGCTGATGAGCGCGCGCTGCATCCAGAATCTGACCGGCAGCATGTGCGCATCTCAGGTCAAACTGCAGTAATTTCTCAGCATAGAGATGCTCTATGCTTTCCCACCATTCTATTAGCTGTCGTGCCTTGGTGTTTGCGCCTTCCCGTTCAGCTTTGGCTATTCCAGATCGAACCTCAGCAGCCGAGATGACCGACAGAAACAGCTGAGGGCTGTTCTTGTCGAGCCATTCGACAAGCTGATCAAGACTCTGTCGTTTCGACGGCGCCAATGCAGAAATGACGTTGGTATCAACCAGGAACATCACAGATCGATAGTTCGGACAGGCTTTTCGGTCCGTGTCGGGATATCATCTTCTTCACCGGGAAAAGACGCCAGCAAACGTCCGAAGCTTGGGACGCGTGAAAGTTTTTCGTACTCATCAAACGAAAGCACTACTGCGTCCTTACGGCCGTGTCGGGTAATGACTGCAGGATTGCCCCGAACTGCCTGATCGACAACGGCAGACAGTGTCGCCTTAGCGTCTTTAAGTTGGATTTCTCTCATATCTGGTACCCTAGAAAAGGACTACAGTAGTCATATAGCAAAATCTACATTCGCCAACAAGACCTTAGAATGGCATGTTGGTTAGGCAGGGCCTGCCTAAATGCTGGCGCCCCTGTGGTTGTCATCAGCGAGAACGAATTCCACCCCGCGGTTCGAAGAGCCGATATTTTCGATGGTGGCTATCTGGCATAGGCTGGACAAACGTCCTGGCCCGATCCGTCGGGTTGCCCACCACGTACTCTTGAATTCGTTGATCTCCGCGATCAGTGACATTCTATTATTCCACCCATTCCTCGGTCAAGAACCTGCTCAATCGGGCGTGGCGATCCGAGCTTTTGCCAAGCAAGTCGGTGTAATCTGTGGCTAGCCAAAGTTAGAATGCTCTACGATCATAAAGACGGTTTCAATCTGGTCATTACCCCCAGCATCAGCGTCAACAATCGCACTATCATCCACAAGAAGAAGCCCGCCGAGGATGCCGGCGAAGAATAAGCGCCCCACCCTCCTCCGGACGGATTCGGCCGCTAAATTTTTGGCACAGCTTGCTGGCCTGCCGGCCGAACTAACTCACGAAAAGGATTTCCGTGTAGTCGGTCGCGCCATGAAGGATGTGGATCACAGTGACCCACTCTCCTTGGACGCGGTAGAAAATCAGATAGCTGCCATGAACCCTGCGGCGAATGCCGTGACGTTCATAGCGAGGCACCAACGCGAAGCCCTCCGGCGTGTCTGCCAGCTCCAGGCAACTGGTCCGGAGCTCCTGAATGAAGGTTAGAGCCCGCCGGGGATTGTCCCGCGCAATGTAGTCAGCGATCCGTTCCAAGTCGCCTTCCGCCTCATCCGTGAGTTGCACGATCATGCGGAGCGTTCTGCCTCTTGAGCCATAGCCTTGTACTTGGCCTCAAGTCGATCGAATACCTTCCCTGCCGGTGCGGTTCGGCCAGCTTCTGCATCGGCAACACCACGCATAATCGAAGCGTCCAGAGCAGCAAGGCGTGTCTCTCGATCCTGAATCAGCCTGACACCTTCTCGCAGAACTTCGCTCTTAGAGCCATAACGGCCCGTATCAACAAGCTGCTTGACATAGCTTTCCAGTTGTTTGCCCAAGTCGGCACTGATCATGGCGTCACCTCGTTCCTAATTCCTTCCAAAAATGAGGTATTTAATAACTGTTATCAAGTCGTAATTATACGGATGATGAAGATTTGAGCGTAACCCTTCGGGCCGGGTTCTCGTGAACCGAGCTAGCTTGAGGAAATTTGATCGGCATTGCAAAGCGTCGCAGTCACGATCTGTCGTAAATGGATAGCTTGATCGACGCGACCGCTATCGCGCACAATCACATGGCGATGATATGAAACGGCGGAACATCCAGCGCCATTCTATTATTCCACCCATTTCCATCCAATTCTGCCCAGAAGTTTGGTCAGCTAATCGTGCTATCCTGATCATAGTTTCCGTTTTCGCAAGCTTTTCAGCAAGGAACCCGACACTTCAAGGCCTGAACCAGACTCAGACCTGGTATTTTCCGGCATTTGACGTGGTTTACTTGCATCCAGTCTGGCGCGCAGCAGGGCCATGACCATCGGCCAGGTTGAGAATTTCCCTTCGCGGGCCTTGTCGGTCAGACTGCGCAGATAGCCGCCGGCGGTGTTGATCTGATCGGCCCGCTGATAGATTGCCGCCAGCGCAATTGCCGCCTGAACCTCACCCATGGCTTCGCCCGCTTCAGCCCAGGCGCTCGGACTAACACCGAGCATCGTTCGTATCAGTTCTGCTGCCGCTAGAAAATCACGCCAGTGGCGTATTTCGCCGGTCTGGGCCACATCCCGTACATTCGGGCAGGCATCCAGCACGATGCTTAATGGCAGATCCCGTTTCGGCAAACTCCGTACGTTGTCGATTTCCGCAACACTGCCGCTCGCTTCTTTCTTATTTCTTGAGCTTTGTTTAGATTCAGAAATGGAGTCTGGTTTTGAATTCTGTATGTGGCGCTCAAAATGAGACTCATTGGCGCTTATATTCTGTGTTTTCGCGAATGTTTCCAATGCGTCATGGATTTCGCTGTGCAAACCATGAAGATCCACGCAAATATCCTCTATAAGCTGCCGTGAGGCTGTGCGTGGCAGTCGCGAGATGACAGTCTGGTAACTTTGCAGCACCTTGCCCCAGTTCCCGGGTACACCTTCCTCAATGCCAGCGTCGATCATCTTGATGATATCACGACGCAGCAACGTCAAGCGCTCTCTGGCGGCACGGAATGCCTTCTTCTCGAGCTGCACGGCTTCTGCCATGTCCCTGAACTCGGCGGCGCGGGCGACAATCGGTGACAGGTCAAAACCATAGGCCTGCTCGATCTCCCCTGCCCTGCTGCGGCGGGCAAAGCGTTTGCCGTTCGGGCTATCCCTACGAATGATCAGGCCGCACTCAACCAGAATAGCAAGATGCCGCCGCAGTGTTGCTGGCGAAATGCCATTGGCGCGGGCGATAAGCTGTTCATTTGATGGCCAGACGATCAGTTCACCTGTTGCGGCCAACTCCGTTTCTCTATGAAATGACAGCAAGGCATTGAGGATCGCCAGTGAGCGATCCGTTGCGCCGAGCAATTCGCGGGCTTCGCGAATATGCTGGAATACATGCCATTTATTGGCAATTGCCTCTTCTGGCATTGCTCTTGCGGTTGCCTGGCTTGCAATCTGGCCAAGCGTCATCGTGCGCCGCCCAAAAGGCGTCGTTGAGATATACGTCTGCATTGTCCTTCACCTATCGCTAGGCAAAAGAAATCAGCTCGCCAAAACAGCGTTAAGCCTCGGGGCTCTTGACTACGATTCTCGGAAATGCGATTCTCTAGCTGCTAACCTATGAGAAGGGCTTCCAGAATTCGTTTTGGGGGCCTTTTTCTTTGCCGATTTCCACGCTCAGTGCCGTCATACGACGGCAGTCACATCATCCCTCCCCTTCTTCTTTCTTCGTTTCATGCTGAAACTCACGATAGAGACTATCCAGTCGCCCCGTTACAAATGTAGCGAATGCCGGCACAATCTTCTCTTCGAATACAAGCGCAGTTTTGCCACCGCGAGTCTCGATACGCGCGGCATCCTTTCCCTGTGGAGTCTTCCATAGCTGTGCATGGCCGACGTTACGCCTCCGGGGCCTACCCTGAAGTGCGCGCAGCACTGACTGGAACCGAGTATCACTATCCAGATTCTGAATTGAAGGGTCTTCTAGCACCTGTTCAGCAACCACCGAGGCCGACCGTATTTCTAGCAGGTCGGCGAGCGCGAGCCATCGAGCTCGTCCCATCTTTGGCGCTGGTCCAATGCGTCTGACGATATCTTCTGGGACACGACGAGCTACTGTAATATATCGGCTGATATCGGCTTTATCGGATGCGAGAGCCGCGATAATCGTCGCACGGTCGCAGCCATCTTCTTCCAGGTTCTTTGCAAAAAATGCCTTTTCAATAAACGACAGGTCCGTACGTTCGGAGTTTTCTCGGCCCTGCGCGATTATTAGTTCTCGATCAGCTAGGTCGCGGATAATTGCCAAGACTGGCCGGTTCAGGATATCTGCCACCCGCATACGCCGCCGCCCATAGGCAATCTCAAACATGCCAGGAGTATCTGGGTGCGGACGAACGAGAATCGGAACCTGCTGACCGTTCTCCCTTACGCTTTCGACAAGTTCATCGAACTTAGGGTCAACGTCGATTGGAATTCGGTCGGTGATACGCGACCCAACAATCTTGCTTGTTTCAAGCCAAATTTCGCCGTCGGCAATTTGTTTCCTGAGAAGTGTTGCCTGCTTGGCGTTATCGGCCAACTCCTGCAATGACGCACCCATTGCAGATATCGCACCCGTTCGTACGCGTTCACTGTCTTTCGGGGCAGGAGACTTCGGCGCGACGGAAATGGCCTCCGGGCGCTTGAGAAACAGATTGTTGATGGCATCTTTTCGGCTCACTTCAGCCCCTCCCACATCATATCAGCTCGGAGAGCTTTGGGTCTGTTGGGAGCTCCCAACAGATTCCCTTTACTAAGCGGCATAAAGTTTACAGCGGTCGTGTTGGGAGCTCCCAACGGACCCCACTTCGACGTCGTAAGCCTATCCATTTCGCGTATTTTCATCATAGCCGACCCCACGCCCTCTTAATCAATCCCTCAATTTCCGTATTGACGGCATTAAGGGATTCCATGGCCCGGTCGTAGGTAGCGCGTGTAAGATTCTCACGGCCGATCTCGTAGAGTGTCTGCTTCGTAAGGCCTGCATCCGAAACGGCCGCCGATTTGAGCATCGGATTTGTCAAAACGAAGTCATCAAAGAGGTTGCGCAGCAGGGCTGCTACTTTTGTTTGCGGTGCATCCTGCGGCTCAAAACGGGTCAGGAGGTAACGCACAAAATCATACTTGAGCTCGCCACCGGCGTCGCGAACGACACCGAGCAGGTCACGCGTCATAAGAAGGAACTGGCTCATAGAGGAGACATCCAACATCTGCGGATGAACCGTCACTATCATGGCGGTCGCCGCACAAAGCCCACTCAGCGTTAGAAAGCCCAGTTGGGGAGGGCAGTCGATCACTACTACATCATAATTGTCCGCGACATCGTCGAGGGCCGCAGCTACTCTAGCAAAGAACAGCATTTCACCTGTGCGGGCTACCGTGGTCAGCGCCTTTGGCGTCGTATGCTCGAATTCCATGAGCTCCAAATTGCCGGGCACCAAATCGAGCCCGTCGAAATAAGTCCGGCGAATTATATCTGAGAGTGGGCGTTTGGCGTCATCGTAGCGAATCGCGGCATAGAGGGTCTGGTTGGATACAACGTCAACTTCTGGCAAAACACCGAGTAAAGCTGACAAGCTTGCCTGCGGATCAAGGTCGATGGCAAGAACGCGATAACCTTGCAATGCAAGATGTTGCGCCAGGTGGGCGGAGGTGGTTGTCTTACCACTCCCTCCCTTAAAATTGGTGACAGCAAGTACCTGGAGATGTTCGCCTGGACGCCGATGGGGTACAAAATGGATTGCCTCGCGGCCCCGTGGCGACTGCGCCAGTAGCTTCCTAATCTCGTTAATATCCGACAAAGTGTATAAACGGCGTCCATTGCTCGTCGTTTCTGGCTGCGGTCCTTCGCCTGCTAAGGTCATCTTCCTGAGCGTAGAATCCGAGACACCAATCAATCGAGCAGCTTCCCCGGACGTGAAGCGTCGAAGCACCTTCAGCGTATCGGGCGCGAAAAGTGCCTCACTCATCGTCTGGAGATGCGTGCTTAGCAACTCTGCTTGAGCGCCGATCGTCTCATCAACATTGGGCAGAAATTCTCGGTCAGGCTGAACCGCTACGCTCACGTTAATATCTTTCATCACGGATTATCGAGCGTAAACGCCCCTTTTCCGTGACGATACCATTGAACCATTATGGCGCAAGGATTTAATGGTTAACGGAAAGTTAACATCCGCTCAGAGGGAAGTCTTGCTGGTCGATATCAGCGCCCACATTATCACTTGTTTTCAAATGTTTATCACCTCTCCACCACGAAATATGCGTCCTGCCCGGACCCCGCATAAATACCGGGGGAATCACTTCGTCTACAATCTAATTTTTTGTCTAACCAATCGAACCGAAGGGAATCATCACGACTCACTTGTGAACTCGACCCGGCATTTATGCCGGGCTGACGCACCTCGCGATCTGATGTTGATGTCGCTCCACCACTCGAAGGGAGCGATTCCACATGCAACATCACCAATTTCCTGATTCAACGTTCAGGCGCATACAACCGACTATGCTGTGCAATGGCAAGCGCCTTGCATGACTGCCTCGCGCTCCCATCAGCGCCTAGTCCGCAAACTGCAGGATGCACTTGGCGAAGCGATTTGCTCCGCGCTTGCGGACACTTCGGTCGTAGAGATCATGTTGAACCCGGACGGACGGTTCTTCGTCGAACGACTGGGGCAGGGGATCGATAATATGGGCGATCTACAGCCAGGTGCAGCCGAAATCATAATTGGCAGCGTCGCACACGCACTTCAGACCGAGGCCGACGAGGATCAACCAATCATTTCCGGCGAGCTACCGATCGGCGGTCACCGCTTCGAGGGGCTGTTGCCGCCAGTCGTGGCAGGTCCAAGCTTCACCATCCGCAAACGTGCGTCACGCCTGATCCCGCTGGAGGATTACGTCCGCAGCGCCATCATGACGACTGCGCAGGCTACTTTTATCCAAAAAGCTATCAAGGCACGCCTCAATATTGTCATTTCCGGCGGCACAGGCTCGGGCAAGACGACGCTCGCC
>NZ_JBHSLL010000056.1:0-270852 GCF_042656785.1 Aquamicrobium segne | reverse complement strand
CTGCTCTAATCTCTTGTTTTAGCCGCATTATTGCGGCTAAAACAAGAGATTAGAGCATTTCATCCGTTTCCGTGAAAACAAGAACTCTAATGGTGGGTTTTCTCAATCATAAAAAGATGCGCGATGGAAGAAGTTCAGCACGGCAGTTGTAATTTTAATTTGTCGAAAATGTTTGAATGCTGGCTGAAAGTCACCCGTATTCTGTAAGCACAGCGTTATGCAGGGTGAGCAGACGACCAGAATAAAGCCGGAGCGGCAGATTTATTGCGTTAATCCGGGGTTTTCATTATTTTTTCAAGCTGCCCTTGCTTGTGCGAACCAGACTGTCATAAATCTGTAACCGGATAACGGGAGAAGGCCGGTGCTCGCTAACGGGCATCAGGTAATAAAAAGTATTCAGGGGCAGACATATGACTAAAAAAACACGTTCTTACCGAGGCATGCATCGTTCGCTGCTGGCAGGCCTGGCTTTGTGCACAGCCATCGGTATTGGCTCTGCACAAGCTGACGCCATTACGGTCTATACTTCTTATGAGGAAGATGAAATTGCCGCTTTCCTTGCCCGCGCCAAGCAAGATATGCCGGATCTCGACATCAATGTCCTGCGACTGTCGACAGGTGATCTGCATGCGCGCATTCTGGCGGAAGCTTCCAATCCGCAGCATGATGTCATCTGGGGCTGGGCGGTTACCTCGCTGATTGATCCACGCATTGGCGAACTGGTCGAAGCCTATACGCCGGAAGGCATTGAGCGCATCGCCGAGCAGTTCCGCGACAAGGACGGCAAGTGGTTTGCCACCACCGGCTATATGGCCGCTTTCTGCGTCAATAATGAGGTTCTGAAGAACAAGAACCTGCCGATGCCGACTTCATGGGCCGATCTGACCAACCCGGTCTACAAGGGCGAAGTTGTGATGCCGAACCCGGCCTCATCAGGCACCGGCTATCTGATGATTGCTTCCATCCTTCAGATGATGGGCGAGGAAAAAGGCTGGGAATACCTCAATAGCCTCGACGGCAATATTGCGCAATATATCAAGAGCGGTTCGCGCCCCTGTAATGCGGCGAGCGAGGGCGAATTCGCCATCGGCGCCTCCTTTGCGCTTCGTGCCATCAAGAATATCGATGAGGGTTATCCGATCACCATGGTGATTCCCTCCGAAGGCGCCGGTAACGAACTGGAAGCCAATGCGCTGATGGCTGGCTCCAAGAACAAGGAGGCCGCCAAGCGCTTTCTTGACTGGACCGTTTCTGAAAACGCCGTCAATGAATATTATAACTGGAAGGAAATCGTCACCGTTACGGGCGGCGAAATGCCGGAGAAGTTCAAGGAAGCCGGTCTGCCGGAAGACATCGCTTCAGTGATGTGGAACATGGACTTTGTCTGGTCTGCTGATAATCGTGCGCCGGTCCTCGAGCGTTGGCAGAAAGAACTTGAGCGCTAAAGCAAGATTGGTCTGACCTTGCGACGCCTGCCGGTGCGCCATGCGCACTGGCAGGCAATTTGCCAAAGACAGTTCTGAGGTTATTGCGTGACGCTTGCTATTTCCCATGTGACCAAGCGCTTCGGTGAGACCGTAGCGCTCAATGATATCTCTCTGACAATCGAGCGTGGTGAATTCATCTGCTTTCTGGGCCCTTCAGGCTGCGGCAAGACCACCTTGCTGCGCATCATTGCCGGTCTGGAACTGGCGGAAGAGGGCACGGTGAAGCTGGAAGGAAATGATCTTTCACAGGTGCCGGCCCGTCATCGTAATTTTGGTGTGGTGTTCCAGTCCTATTCGCTGTTTCCCAATATGACGGCTGCGCGCAATGTCGGGTATGGGCTCGAGTGCCGTCGCCGTCCGCGTCAGGAGATTGAAGCCCGCTCAGCCGAGATGCTGCGGATCGTGGCGCTCTCCGACCATGCGCATAAATTGCCGTCACAACTTTCCGGCGGCCAGCAGCAGCGTATCGCACTTGCCCGTGCGCTTGCCACCAACCCGGAAGTGCTCTTGCTTGACGAGCCGCTCTCGGCGCTCGATGCCAAGGTGCGTGATAGTTTGCGGCTGGAAATCCGCGACTTGCAGCGCCGGCTGGGCATCACCACCATCATGGTTACCCATGATCAGGAGGAGGCGCTGACCATGGCCGATCGCATCGTGGTGATGGATACGGGCCGCATTGCTCAGGTGGGTACCGCTCATGAGCTTTACGAACAGCCAAGCTCACGCTTTGTCGCTGAATTTATCGGGCGCATGAATGTGCTGCCTGTCGAAGGGGGCAAGCTTGCCGGCCTGCCGCTTGGCTTGCCCGATAGTGCGCAGGGCGCGACGCTGATCGGTGTGCGCCCCGAAGATGTGCGCCTTCATGCCAATCCGGTCGTAACAGACGGGGCTGCCTGCACCATTTTGCCAGCGCAGCTACGCAACATTATCTATATTGGTAATCTTGCGCATCTGGTTCTGGCGCTCGATGGCGTGGAGCATGAAGTGACGGCAGAAATGCCGGGCCATGCCTATAAGACAATTGCCGAGGCCGCACATATTGGTGTGGAATTTCCGGCATCAACGGTCAAAGTGCTGGCATGAGTACGCTTGCCGCAGATATGAACACGCCGACTGCTGCAGGTAACCAGCGTAAGCGTCGTCTTTACGCCATGCTGCCGGCGGTGATTGTTGCCTTGCCGCTGATTTTGTTCGTGCTGTTTCCGCTGACGCATATTCTTGGCCGCTCCTTCTCGGTGCCGGGTGGCTATGGACTTGCCAACTATGCCGCCATGCTCGGCAATGAACGGTTTTTGCGCATCACATGGAATTCGTTTGCGGTAACGCTGTTGAGTGCGGCGATCGCCATAATACTGGCTTATGTCTTTGCCTATGCGGTGCAGCGCTCGACCATGAGACTGCGCAACCTGTTTCGTCTGATTGCTATCCTGCCGCTGTTTGCGCCCTCGCTGGTGCAAGCACAGGGGCTGGTGCTTTTGTTTGGCCGCAACGGGCTGATCAATCGCAGTTTTCACTTAAACATCGACCTTTATGGCTATTGGGGCATTGTCATTGCCTCTGTGCTTTATGTCTTTCCTTACGCTTTCCTGATCCTGTCGGCCGCACTCGCCGTTGCCGATGCGCGCATCTATGAAAGCGCGGAAATGCTTGGCGCATCAAAGTGGCGTGCCTTCCGCACGGTCACCCTGCCAGCCACCCGCTATGGTCTGGCGGCTGCAATCTTCGTCTGCTTTACACTGGTCATTACTGATTTCGGTAATCCGATGGTGATTGGTGGCGATTACACGGTGCTGGCTTCCGAGGTCTATAATCAGGTCATTGGCCAGGCCAATTTCGAGATGGGCACCGTTATCGGCATGGTGCTTTTGATCCCGGCTGCCCTTGCAGCCATTGTTGAAAAACGTGTCAGCGCCAAGCAATATGCGCTGATCAGCGAGCAATCCAAGCCGCTGGTGCCGCAAAAAGACAGATTGCGCGACATGTTTCTGCTTTGCGTCTCAGTGCTGATTTCGGCGGCGATCCTGTCGATCGTGCTGGTGGTGGTGTTTGCTTCCTTCGTGCATCTGTGGCCTTACCGGATGACATTTTCGCTACGCCATTACGCCTTTGACGTACAAAACGGCATCGAACCCTTATGGAACTCGATCTATATTTCGCTGATGGCGGCTGGTCTTGGCGTTATCGTGGTGACGGCTGCTGCCTATGTGATCGAGAAATTTCCTTCACCGGCGTCGCGCGGACTTTATTTCCTGTCGATCCTGCCGGCGGCGGTGCCGGGCATGGTGCTGGGGCTGGGTTATATTCTTGCCTTCAACAACCCTTCAAACCCTGTCTATATGATCTATGGCACGCTTGTTATCATCGCCATTGCCAATGTCTATTACTATCACGCCCACGGCTTTCTGATCTCCGGCACCAGCATCAAGCAGATCAGTGGCCGGTTTGACGAGGCGTCGGCGACATTGGGCGGTAGCCGGGTGCAAACTTTCGTCAAGGTGACGTTGCCGCTGCTTTTTCCCACCCTGGTGGGTATTGCGGTGTTCTTCTTCATGCGCTCAATGGTTACGTTGTCGGCGGTGATCTTCCTGATCACTCCCAATACGCAAGTTGCTGCTGTCTCGGTACTCTATCTGCAGGATCGCGGTGCAACCAATCAGGCGGCGGCGTTTTCAGTCTGCATCATTGCCACCATCATGGTAGCATTGTTGCTGGTGCGGGCACTGCTCAACATTACGGGCCACCGCAACGTGTCGCTGATTCGCTAGCAACTGTGTCTAAGCAGCATGGCCTGACTGCAAAATGTTCTAAATCGCGGCAAGTCCAAATTGCTGACTTGCCTGGCGTGCGGCCTGAAAAATTGCAACCCAGTCAGCCGGAAATGGCCGTGGCTCAATTATTCTGGCGGCGGGCTTGTAAGGCAATTCACTGCTAGCACCTCTTGCGGCCAGTTGGGCACAGCCCAGTGCCGTCAGTTCCGCCTCGCCAGAAACACTGATCTGGCGGCCAAGACAATCAGCGACAAACTGGCAAAACCATGGGTTGCGGCTCATCCCGCCATCAATGCTGATCGGGGCGACAATTGCGACCTGCTTTTCCATTTCTGCAAGGATTTCGCCCACCCGAAAAGCGATGCCTTCCAGCACTGCCTGCATCATGTCGCTGCGTGATGTATCAAGGCCAAGACCAAACCATGCGCCGCGCGCATGGCGATCCCAATGCGGTGCGGCAAGACCGGCAAGGGCTGGCACAAAGACAAGACCCCGCGAAATGGCGGGTTCGCTGGAAAAATGATCGATCTGGGTCCAGTCATCGAACAGTCCGATCTCGCGTGACCAGTTTACGGCAGAAGATGCAGTATAAACCCCGCCATCAAGTGCGTGCATTGGCTGGGCACCGTCTTCGGCCCAGGCAATGGTCGGCAAAAGCGGGCCGCCATCGTAAAGCGTATCGGTCAGCGTCAATACGAAGGCGCCGGTGCCGAAGGTGATTTTTGTATGGCCGGGAAGACGGGCGCCATGACCAAACAAGGCAGCCTGCTGGTCCACAATGCTTGCTGTCAGAGGCACGCCGTTAGGCAAATTGCCAAGCTGACCACCGGTTGGGCAGATCTGTGGCAAGGCTTCGATTGGCACACTAAAAATACGGCAAAGTTCCGCGTCCCATTGGCGGGTGTGTAAATTCATCAGCGAGGTGCGCGAGGCCGTTGTCGGATCGGTTACAAAATTGCCGGTCAGGCGGTCGCGAAAAAAGGCGTCCGTTGTGCCAAGGCGCAGATTTCCTGTTTGAGACAGTTTTTGCGCTTCGGGAACATGTTGCAGGATCCAGCCAAGTTTTGAGCCGGAAAAATAGGGGTCGATGGGCAGGCCTGCGCGTTCGCGCACCATTGGCTCAAAACCCTGTTGATGCAATTGGTCACAAATATCGGCGGTGCGATCATCCTGCCAGACGATGACCGGCGTAATTGCCCGCCCGGTGCGGGCGTCCCAGGCAAGACAGCTTTCGCCCTGATTGGCGATGCCGACACAATCAATATGGGGTGCCGCATCAAGACAGGCGCGGATATTTTTCAGCAATTCTTCCGGGTCATGCTCGACATGGCCCGAATGTGGATAATATTGCCGATGCTCAACCGTGTGTACGCAATGGATTCCGGTTTCATCAGCAACAAAGGCGCGGGTGGAGGTGGTTCCCTGATCAATGGCCAGAGTTTTTTTCACGGTGCCTCCTCTAAAATAATGCTCATGGCGCCATCCTGTGATGGTATCGGCAACAGGATGCGACGTTCCGGTCGCGTGTGAACAGGGTATGACGCCACTTCGCGGCCATCCACATGAACAGACAGACGCCCCTTGACCGGCCGGTTGACGCGCAGTTGCAAGTGATCGAAGGCGCGTTCCTTGCTGGTAAATTGCGGCACGACCCAGGACAACGCCTCTCCGGCAAGCACTATCGGCTGGCGAGTTGGTGAAGGAGGCGGGGCAGGCTGATCGGGAGAGGACATTTCGTCTTGCAAGTCAGCAAGAATGGTGCGTCCCATCTTTTGGCCCTCCGCCCAGCACCAGCCAGCGGTTTCGACTGGATGCAACATATTGCCCGCCGCATAATAATGCGGGTCTGTACAGCGGCCCATCATGTCGATGGCGGGGCCGCCACTGGCCGGGTCGCGCTTGACAGGCCCGTCGGCAAGCAATGTCGCCTCGGAGCGGAACCGGCCGCTGACGATCACGCCATCCGTTTCGATATGGCGCTTGCCGTCAGGGCCTTCGACAATGACGCCTTCCACCCGGTCACGGCCCTCAATGGCAAGAATGCGCGTGGAAAGATGCACAGGGATATTCTTCAGACGCGGATAAAGTGACAGGGGCCAGCGCGCCGTGGGAGTTGTATTCGGCTCGATCATGGCAATGGGGCGAATACCGGCATGGGCGCAGGTCATGATGGCTGAAAAAGAGACGAGTTCCGTGCCAAGAATGACCGGACGGCGAAAGGGCCTGCTGTTTTCCAGATAGACCAGACCTTGCAATGCGCCGGTTGATAAAACCCCGCCGGGCTTGGTGCCGCCGATCAGCCGCTGGGCACGTGAGCTTTCGCGCACGCCGGTGGCCAGCAGCACACGCCGGGCCTTGATTGTGGCAAGGCCGCTATCTGCGGTGACACTCACGCAAGGGCCGGGATGAAGGGCCACAACATTGACGTTGAGCGCTATGTTCACGCCTGCAGTTTGTGCACGTTTGACCAGCCCTCTGGCATAGTCGGGGCCGCGCATCGGGCGGTAAAATTCACGCATCCCAAAAGGGTAATGGCCGCAGTGACGCGGAATGCCACCGGCAGCACTTTCACGCTCGACCACCAGCACAGTGCAATGGGCGGCCAGTTCAGTTGCTGCGGCAAGCCCGGCGGGACCGGCGCCAATCACGAGAACATCCACTTGCAAAGGCAGGGTCATTGTGTCGGCTCCGCCATCGGCTGATCAAAATGGCCGCTTGTGATATGCGACAGTTCTGCCGAACAGTAAAAACCCTGACAGCGGCCCATGGTGACACGGGTGCGCCGCTTCAGCCCGGCCAGTGAACGGGCTGCCAAAGGGCCGGTAAGGGCATCCATGATTTCGCGCCGGGTAACCAGTTCGCAATGGCATACAATGCCGCCATGATCCGGCTTTTCCCAGTCACGTTCCTGAAACTGCGAAATATTGCGCACGGTCGGCCACGCAGGATTGGCAGGTGGTGTGAATGTATGATCTGCCAGTGTCTCGACATGCTGTGCAATGCCAAGCGCAGCCGACAGGCCGGTTGAGCGGATACCGCCAACCGTGATGCAGGACAGCCCTTCATGTGCGGTGATGCAGTAATCCTTGTACTCGGTTGCGGGGCGCAAGCCCGCATAGAGCGCGCTGACCTCATGGCTTTTTAACGCTGGCAGGATTTCCTCAGCCCGGCGCATCAGCCCGGAAAGTATTTCGGTGTCCAGTTCGGCATGTTGCCGGTCGTCCTGATCCTCGGCTGTTGGCCCCACCAGCAAATTGCCGAAAGCCGTGCGGCACACGACCACCCCCTTGGTGATGGCGGTGGGCACCGGCAGCAGGATATGCTGCACCAGCGCGGCTGCCGGTTTGTCATAAACGACAAACTGCCCCTTGCGCGGCCTGATGGTGAAATTGCGCCGTCCAATCAGGATTTCATCGACCAGATCGCCAAAATTTCCCGCGGCATTGATCACCAGTCGGGCGCGTAGCTGACCGCGCGTTGTCTCCAGCAGCCAGTCGTCTTCCTTGCGTGCGGCGGTCAATTCAGCGCCGCGCAGCACTTCGGCGCCGTTTTCAACCGCTTGCAACAGATAAGCAAAAGGTGCTGACCATGGATCGATCAGATATTCGCCCGGAACCCGGAAGGCAGCTTGCGCCAAAGGCCCGAGAGCCGGTTCGACTTCTCGCAATTGTGCCTGACTGAGCGGCTCGATATTGGTGACCCCGTTTTCATGCGCCTTGTCGATCAGCGCCGGCAGGGCCGCTTCCTGCTCCTGATTCCAGGCCACGACCAGTGCACCGCAGCGCAGAACCGGCAAGCCAAGCCGACCATGAATGGTCAGATATTCTTCATAGCCTGCCCGGATGCAGGCCTGTTCCAGCGAACCGGGCGGCGCATCAAAGCCGGTGTGGAGAATGGCGGAATTGCCCTTGGAGGCGCCATCGAGAATGTCGAGCGCCTTTTCGATGATGACAACGCGCGCGCCAGCGAGTGAAAACCGTCGGGCAATGGCGCAGCCGACGATACCGGCGCCAATGATTGCCACATCGAACTGCCCTGTAAGGGCCTGGGTCGGCTGCTGCACTGGAATTCCTGTTTCTTGTTGGTCAAAAGGAATTTTCCTGAAAATGACTGAATAGTCAATTTAACTTCTGAAAAATGTAAAAAAAGATATGTTTTGCCTGTTTTTATGTTGACATAGTCATAAATCTTGAGGCTAGCTGATACTTCCTGGGAGGGTGAACGTTGAAGCCGAGCAATCGACAGGCTGAAATCTTGTTTTGCGTCGAAAGGGATGGCGAAGTCTCGGTGCCAGACCTTGTGGCGCGTTTTGAGGTATCGGCTGAGACCATTCGGCGCGATCTGGCGCAACTGGCTGCAAGTGGGGCGGTGCAAAAAGTGCATGGCGGCGCGCGTCGCGTGCGCCTGCATGTCGAAAACAGTTTTGAAGACCGCATTTCCGAACAGGCTGCCGAAAAGGCGATCATCGCCCAGAAATTGCGCAAGCTGGTTTCTCCCGGCGACACATGTTTCATCGATACCGGAACGACAACGCTGGTTTGTGCGCAGGCAATTGCCGATATTGAAGACCTGACCGTGATCACCAATTCCTTGCATGTTGCGCGCCTGCTGGGCGCGGGCAAAGGGAAGGTGTTTTTGCTGGGCGGCAATTATGCCTTTGACAATGATGAGACAGTCGGCCCGATTGCCCTGGTGCAAATTGCACAGTTCCGTGCCGATTATGCGGTAATCGGTGCGGCAGCCCTCGACCCTGAGGCGGGGCCCATGGACGCAAATTTTGAGGAAGCCGCAATCGCACGCGCCATGTGCAAACATGCTGCAAAAATCATCATCGTGGCGGATTCCTCCAAATATGGCAAGCGCGCGCTCCACCATGTCTGCCCATTGGAAGATGTAGATATCATTGTCAGTGACCGGCTGCCGGACAAGGCATTTCAGGCTGCCCTCGATGACGCCAGAGTGAGGCTTGTCTAGCGTGAAGGCTGCCAATGCAGGGAAGAGTTAAATAGATGTCTTTGTTCATAAAAAGATATGTGCAGTTCATGGATGGCCTGTCGGAATGGGTCGGCAGATTTTCCATGCTGCTTATCTATCTCATGATTATGGTTCTTCTGTTTGATGTCTTTTCAGACAAGGCGTTAGGCATCATTCAGAACTGGACGCTGGAAACGGCGCAATTCAGTCTTGCAGCCTTCTATTTCCTTGCCGGGCCCAAAACCCTGAAGGATGAAAGCCATGTCCGTCTCGACCTGCTTTATGATCGCTTCAGCGAGCGCGGCAAGGCCATTATTGATTCCATCACGATCTGGCTGGTGATCTTTTATCTGGTCGTTTTGCTGTGGGGGGGCATTTCCTCGCTGCAATATTCCTGGGCCACCAATCAGCGCTTGCCATCCTTGTGGGGGCCTTCACTGGTTCCGATCAAAATCCTCATGAATGTCTGTATATTCCTCATGATCCTGCAATCTCTCGCAATCTTCTTCCGCGACGTCCTTAAAATTCGCGAAGGAGACGCATCATGAGTTATGAACTCATTGCATTGATCATGTTTGCGGGCATGGTCCTCCTGATGCTGACCGGCCAGCGCGTCTTTGCCATGATCGGTGTTGTGGCGGCGGCTTCAGCGCTTGCGCTTTACGGCAATGCAGCCATTGAACTGCCCTTCAATGCGGTTTTCAAGCTGTTTTCCTGGTATGCGCTGCTGACTCTGCCGCTGTTTGTTTATATGGGCCACATGATGGCCAAGTCGGGCATTGCCGAAGATTTGTATCAGATGATGCATGTCTGGTGTGGCAGGCTGCCGGGTGGTCTTGCCATGGGCACCATCTTCTTGATGGTCATCATCAGCGCCATTAACGGCTTGTCAGTGGCCGGTCTTGCCATCGGTTCGGCAATCGCACTGCCTGAAATGCTGCGCCGCGGCTATGACAAGCTGCTGATTACCGGTGTGGTGCAGGGCGGATCGACACTTGGCATTCTCCTTCCGCCTTCGGTGGTGATGGTGCTGTTTGCCGTCATTGCCCGCCAGCCGGTCTCGGATTTATGGCTTGGCGGAGTTTTCCCGGGCCTGATGATGGCGGCCATTTTTGCGCTTTATGTTTATGTGCGTGTCAAGTTCAATCCAAAGCTGGCGCCCAAGCTGAGCGAGGAGGAACTGGCCATTCCCTTGCGGGAAAAAATTCTTCTCCTGCGCGCCGGTATTGCGCCGATTATCATCTTCCTGCTCATGATCGGGCTGTTTGTGACCGGCTACACCAATCTGCTTGAAAGCTCGGCTGTTGGAGCCACTTCAGCAACCGTGGCTGCAGTCTGCAAGGGCCGGTTGAGCCTCAAATTGCTGATCGAGACGGCGCGTGAGACCATGTCGGTGACCGCCATGTTCATGTGGATCGTGCTGGCCGCATTGGCGTTTTCCTCAGTCTTTGACGGCATTGGTGCAGTTCGCGCCATCGAGAATATCTTCATCCATAATTGGGAATTGTCGCCCTGGGCAGTGATCATCCTTATGCAGGTCAGCTTTATCCTGATGGGCATGTTTCTGGATGATACGGCCATGCTGGTGATTGTTGCCCCTCTCTATATTCCACTGGTGCAACGGCTCGATCTCGGGATCGATCACCAGATGGTATGGTTCGGCATCCTGTACACGATGACCTGTCAGATTGCTTATATGACCCCACCCTTTGGCTATAATCTGTTCCTGATGCGTGGAATGGCGCCAAAGGAAATTACGCTCATCGATATTTACCGCTCGATTGTCCCGTTCGTGCTGATTATGGCGCTTTGTATTGTCTTGATCATGATCTTCCCACAGATCGCAACCTGGTTACCCGGTTATTTCAGAGGCTGATGCCGCAACCACAGGAGGAAATAATGTCTGACAAAAAACCCCTTTCCCCATCTGAACGGATCCTTGCGACGCGACGCAAGTTTCTGACCACTGCGGGACTTGCCGCGCCTGCAGTTCTGGCGGCACCTGCCATTGTGCGCGCCCAGGCGCCGATCCGCTGGCGCTTGCAGACCTATGCCGGGCCTTCGCTTGGCGAACATGTCATCAAGCGGCAGGTCGATGCCTTCAACGCCGCCGCCAATGGCGAAATGGAGATCGAGCTTTATTATGCCGATCAGCTTGTTCCCACGTCCGAGCTTTTCCGCGCCCTGCAAAACGGCACGCTCGATGCTATCCAGTCGGATGAGGCGACCATGGCCGCGCCTGTCGATATTTCCGTGTTCGGCGGCTATTTCCCGTTTGCCACGCGCTTCAGCCCCGATGTCGGCTCGCTGTTTACCTATTACGGGCTCGATGAGATCTGGAAGGAAGCCTATTCCGAAGTTGACAATGTCACCTATCTTTCGACGGGTGCATGGGATCCTTTGCATGTCTTTACCGTCGACAAGCCGGTTCGCTCGCTGGAGGATCTGAAGGGGCTGCGTGTCTTTGGTGTTCCCACTGCCGGCCGTTTCCTGTCACGTTATGGCCTGATCCCGGTCACAGTGCCGTGGGATGATGTCGAAGTGGCGCTGCGCACCGGCGATCTGGATGGCGTTTTGTGGTCCGGTTTTACCGAAATGTATGAGATGGGCTGGGCCGACATCTGTAAATATGCGCTGTCCAACTCCATCACCGGCGCCTGGTTTGGCTCTTATTATGTCAATACGCCAAGCTGGGAGAAGGTGCCGCCGCATCTGCAACAGCTCTACCGCTCGACCATCGACCAGTCTCACTATTACCGCATGATCTGGTATTGGGGCGGTGAAGCAAAGCTTCGCGTTGAAGGCGAAAAGATGGAGCTGACGTCTATTTCTCCCGAGGAATGGAATCAGGTTACCAAGGATGCCGAGAGTTTCTGGGATGAGGTTGCCGGTGAAAGCCCGCGGGCGGCGCGTGTCGTGGAAATCCTCAAGAAATATAGCAGTGATATGGAAAAAGCTGGTTATCCGTATCGTTAAGCATTTTGCAGCCAGATGTTTTCATCTGGCGTCGCACAAATGCGGCTAAAAGCAAGATAGATAGAAATTTTGCCGTCAGATGGAGCCATCTGACGGCAAAATATTATTTTAAAGCGCGTCGCAATCTTTCAGATTCACGCGACCCGCTTTAAGCCTTTGTTCTTACGCATGTCTTTATCCCGAAACCGGTTCCCAGTTCGGGAGACAGGCTTTAAGGCCGGAGTGGCTTTAAAATCTTGTCTAAATGGCCCCTTTTCGCGCAGGCAGGACATAGTAGACATGTGATGTTTGAAGAAAAGGCAAGCCGGTGTCAGATTTCGATTTCATCATTGTTGGTGCAGGCTCGGCTGGTTGCCTGATTGCCAATCGCCTGACACAATCGGGTGCCTATCGGGTCTTGTTGCTGGAGGCGGGCGGCAGTGACCATCGCTTCATGATCAAGATGCCGATTGGCTATGGCCACAGTTTTTATAATCGCAAGGTTAATTGGTGTTTTGAAACAGGACCGCTACAGGCATTGGCAGGCCGTAGCAGCTATTGGCCACGCGGCAAGGTGCTTGGCGGGTCCTCCTCCATTAATGCCATGGTCTATGTGCGTGGCCAGCGTTTTGATTTTGATGACTGGGAGCGTGCAGGCAATCCTGGATGGGGCTGGAATGATGTGCTGCCCGCCTTCAAATCAATAGAAACATTTCAGCGCGGCGCCGATGAATGGCGCGGCGGCTCAGGCGAGCTTTATGTCAGTGATATGGCCGGGAGCGTGCATCCCTTGTGCGAAGAGTGGTTGCAGGCTGCTGAGCAAGCCGGTTTTACACGCACAGCCGACTATAATGGACAACAGCAGGAAGGCATTTCGATCTATCAGATCACGGCCCGTAACGGCTTGCGCATGTCCACGGCGCAGGCTTTTCTTCATCCTATCAAGAAACGCTCCAACCTGAAAATCATCACAAAGGCTGTTGTGACCCGTGTCTTGTTTGAAGGCCAGCGCGCGGTCGGTGTTGAATATGAACAAGGGGGGATGACACATCGTGTGCGGGTACAGCGTGAAGTCATTCTCAGCGCAGGTGCGGTGTTGTCGCCGACCCTGCTTCAGCATTCGGGGGTCGGCCCTGGCGCCTTGCTGCAAAAACTTGAGAAGACCATTGTAAAGGATATGCCCGCGGTCGGCCAGAATCTTCAGGATCATCTGGGTATCGATTATCTCTTCCGTTCGCGCAAGCCAACGCTGAATTCGCTATTGCGCCCCTGGTGGAGCAGGATCGGACTTGGCCTGCGCTATCTTTTGTTTCGCGATGGGCCGCTGGCGCTCAGCGTCAATCAGGCAGGCGGCTTTGTGAAAGCAAATCCTGAACGCGGGCATGTCGATACGCAGCTTTATTTTTCGCCGGTCAGCTATAGCAAGCCAACGCCAGGGGTGCGACGGCTGACCATGCCTGATCCGTTCCCGGGGTTTTTTATCGGCATCCAGCCATGCCGCCCGCAAAGTCGGGGTACAATTGAAATCGGGTCGCCCGATTTTCATGCGGCGCCGGTTATTGAGCCGAATTATCTGTCGGCGCCGGGCGATATGGAGGATATGCTGGCGTCTGTGCGTCTGATCCGGCGTATTGCCGCACAACCGGCCATGCGTGCCCTGATCGTTGATGAAATGAAGCCGGGACAAGGCGTACAGGCGCAGGCTGATCTGATTGCCGATATCCGGGCCCGTTCAGGCAGTGTCTTTCATCCATGCTCCACATGCCGCATGGGGCCCGATGACGGAACCAATGTTGTTGACCAGCGGCTGCGAGTGCACGGGATTTTGGGGCTGCGTGTCATCGATGCGTCGGTTTTTCCAAACATCACGTCAGGCAATATCAATGCACCGACCATCATGGTTGCGGAAAAGGGAGCCCGGATGGTTTTGGAAGATAGTCACTAGATTATGCGGCAAAAAATCTAAAGCCTGTCTCTCGAAACTGGGAACCAGTTTTGAGATAAAGACATGCGTAAAAATAAAGATTTAAAGCGGGTCGCGTGAATCTGAAAGATTGCGACACGCTTTAAAGTATTTTATTCCCTTCAGGGATGATGAGCTTGCAATATCTGGCCCAGAATCTTGACGCCTCCGGCGATGGCGCGTTCATCAATGGCGCTGACGCCAAGTATCAGCCCGGGCTGCACACGCTCACGCTCAATGGCAAAGCGGCGTATCGGAAAAACCACCAGCCCGGCTGCTTCAGCCTCAGCAACGATGCTGTCTTCGTCCATCGTTGGCGACGTAAATTTACCGACCACATGAAAACCGGCGATGGACCGGTCGATATGAAGCAGTCCTTCCAGATGTTGCGAGGCCGCTTCATGGAATGCGGTGTGGCGCTCCATGTAGATTTCTCGCATCCGGCGCAGATGTGTCGCAAAATGGCCTTCCTCGATGAATGCCGCCAGCACAGCCTGAATGCTGGAGGGAACGCCTTGTAAAAAGGCCCCGGAAATGCGCTGAAAAATTGGTATGAGCGGAGCAGGGGCAATATAAAAGCCAAGCCGCAAGGCTGGAAACATGGTCTTGGAGAAGGTGCCGACATAGATGACGCGCCCGTCACTGTCTGCACTCTTGAGGGTCGGCAGCGGTCGGCTGTCATAACGGAATTCACCGTCGTAATCATCTTCGATGATCCAGGCCCCTGCCTGATTGGCTGCCGCCAGCAATTCGTGGCGTCGCGCCAGGCTCATTTCAACGCCTGTCGGGTGCTGGTGTGAAGGTGTGACAAAGGCAAGGCGGAAATCGGGCGCAAGCTTCATGCCTGACTTTACACACATGCCTTCGTCATCAACCGGAACGGGGATCATGCGTGCGCCGCAGGCAATCAGGCTGTTGCGGGCGCCAATTGCGCCCGGATCCTCAAACCACACAGGATCGCCGGGATTGAGCAGAACCCGGCCAATCAGGTCAAAAGCCTGTTGTGCGCCGGTAACGATGAATATCTGCTCGGGGTCGCATGACAGCCCCCGATTGGCTCGCAGATGTTCGGCAATTGCCAGTCGCAGTTGCGGATGGCCGTTTGCATCAGGATAGCCCAGGATCTGATCGCGGGGTTCGCGCCAGTGCTTTGCGGTCAGGCGCGCCCACACGGCCAAGGGGAATGCGTCGTAATCGGGCAGCCCGGTCACGAAAGCGCGTGGGCGTTTGGGATGTGACAGACGCTGGAAGAAGCGTGGCGAGGCGTCGGCGATAATGTCGGCGAGTTTGGCTGAAACAAGCCCTTTGGCAGGAAGGACGAGCGGTTGATCCGGCTTGCCTGCTTCGGCCTGATCCGAGACATAGGTTCCCGATCCGGTGCGCGAGACGATCAAACCTTCTGCCGTCAGGCGCTCGAATACGGCCATGCTGGTAGTGCGTGAGATGTCCAGTTCGCGGGCCAGTGTTCGGCTCGATGGCAGTTTTTTTCCTGCGGACAAGGCACCGGAGGTGATCAACTGGCGGATGGCTGTGTAAACCTGGGTTGTAATCGAGCGCGCAGATGAACGGTCAACGACAATCGAAAGCAAAAGCTCGCCCGATGACCTTTTCACCATTTTTAGAAAAACCCTTTTGCAAATTTTTCGTTGCAGAGCCCGATAACCGGCTTTCTGATTTTTTGAAAATGGACCTTACTGCAAAAGTCTGGATTTTCTAAACCTTTGCTGACAGGCTGGATTTGGAGAGCTGATGTGAAGATCAAATGCGTGGAAACTTTTTCAAACCAGTATGTGGGCTTCGTGCGCATCACTGCTGAAGACGGTACGCAAGGCATGGGCCAGCTTTCAACCTATCATTCGGATATTGCTTCACTGGTGCTGCACCGGCAGGTTGCGCCGCATGTGCTGGGTGTCGAATTTGACGATATTGATGCTCTTAGTGAAAAAGTGATCGAGCGTGAACATAAATTTCCCGGATCCTATATGAAGCGGGCAATTGGCGGCCTCGATACTGCCATCTGGGATTTGCGCGGAAAGGTGACAGGGCTTCCTGTGGTCAAATTGCTTGGTGGGGAGCCGGGCAAACTGCGCGCTTATGCGTCTTCCATGAAGCGTGACATCACGCCTGCCGATGAGGCCGAGCGGTTCAAGCGGCTGCGTGACCGCTTCGGTTTTGACGCTTTCAAATTCCGTATCGCGGCTGAATATGGTCATGACGTGGATGAATGGCCGGGGCGCACCGAAGAAATCGTGCCGATGATCCGCAAGGCGCTGGGGCCGGAGGTGGCGCTTCTGGTTGATGCCAATAGTGGTTTTTCACCAGAGCGCGCCATCGAGGTCGGGCGGATGCTTCAGGATAATGGCATTGAGCATTTTGAAGAGCCTTGCCTTTATTGGGAACTGGAGCAGACAAAACAGGTCGCGCAAGCTCTCGATATCGCCGTCACCGGCGGTGAGCAGGATTGTGAAATCGCGACATGGCGGCACATGATCGACATGCGCGCCGTTGATATTGTGCAACCGGATATTCTGTATCTGGGTGGCATCAGCCGCACTTTGAGGGTCTGTGCAATGGCAAGGGCCGCAGGCTTGCCGGTAACCCCTCACAGCGCCAATCTTGGCATGGTGACGCTGTTTACCATGCATCTGTTGCGCGCCATTGAAGGGGCTGGAAAATATCTGGAATTTTCGATTGAGGGCCCGGATTATTATCCCTGGCAGGAAGGCCTGTTCGTCACGTCTCCCTATGATGTGCAAGACGGCATGGTGACTGTTTCGGATGCGCCGGGCTGGGGTGTGGAAATCAACCCTGAATGGCTGGCCAGGTCGCATTATCAGGTCAGCAAAACAGAGTAATCAACAAATATGCAGGCTTTAAGCGGCCTTATCATTGGTTGAAAGTGGCCCTTACGTAGCAAAGTGGCAGATTGCATAATTGAGCAGGGAGAAAAGCGCCAGAAACCATTGGCCTTGAAATAAACAGGGAGGAAATGTTGATTTCTAGAAAGCTGATTATTGCACTGGCGAGTGCTTGCATGATGTGGCCGCTTTCAACTGGCGCACAGGCTGAAACGCTGCGTATCCTGACATGGGGAAATTACGCACCGGATGATGTCATCAAGTTGTTTGAAGCAGAATATCCCGACATTAATGTTGAGGTGACGCTATCCAATAATGAGGAGATGATCGCCAAATTGCGTGCAACCGGCGGGGCAGGCTTTGATCTTGTACAGCCGGGGTTCAATCGTGTGGCGGCAGCGCAGGCCGAGTTCAATATCTACAAACCGATGGATATGTCCAAGGTCAATGTCGATGCGCTTGATCCAATGCTGCTGGAAAAAGTACGGGCCGATACTACCATTGACGGTGAGATTTATTCCATTCCGTTCGATTGGGGCACGTCAGGTCTGATGGTTGACAAGACCAAGGCTCCCGAGGTCACGGACTGGCTTGATCTATGCGATGCCAAATATAAGGGCCGCACGTCCATGCGCCTACGGCGCACCATTCTGGTGGGGACGGCTTTTGCGCTCGGCAAGGATCCGTTTGCGGCCTATTCCGATCTGGATGAATACAAGAAAATTCTTGATGAAGTGGCTGATACGCTGATTGCCTGCAAGAGCAACGTCAAGGCTTATTGGCAAGGTGGCGATGATTTGTCGGCGCTGATGCTTTCTGGTGAAGCGGTTGCAGCCGAAACCTGGGACTCGACGGCATTCAGGCTTTTCTCGCAGAATCCGAACATTGTTTATGTTCCCCCGAAATCAGGCGCATTGGGCTGGATCGACACCTTTACGCTGCCGCGCAAGGGGCAGGCAGACGAGGCCGCCTATAAATGGATCAATTTTGTCTTTCGTCCGGACATTGTAACGAAGCTTTCGGCAAGCACAGGCTCGATCATTGCCGTGAAGGATGGCATCGGATTGCTGCCTCAGGATGTCAGGGAGGCGGTTCAGGGTGCTTTTACCCCTGAAGATATTGCCAATATCCGGTTCGCAGCCCAGATTCAGCCGGGTGTGGAGGACATCGAAGGCAAGGTGCTGGAGCAGATCAAGGCAGCTTCATCGAACTGATAGACATATGCGGCAGCAGGCGGGTCGCATTCTGCGTCTGATATGTGATGATATTTTATGTTTCAGCTGCATTTATGCAGCTGAAACAAATATTTAGAATATCTCGCCCTGTTTTTATGAAAATAGCTGAGGGTGCTGAAGCATTTTGCAGCCAGATAGAATTATCTTTGGGTGAAAGTGGATCTGCTGTGCTAGCTTTGCGTGTGCATGGCAGGTTTGAGACGGCACGCTACATGCTGTTTGCTTGTAAACCAAACAAGGGAGGATGTAATGATCTTAAAGAAGCTAATGACCGCGCTGGCAGGTGCCGGCGCCCTTTTGACTGTTTCGACAAGCGCGAATGCCGAAGCACTGCGGATTTTGACATGGGGCGGTTACGCGCCAGACAATGTTATTCAGCTGTTTGAAAAAGAATACCCCGATATCTCCGTTGAAGTGACGCTCTCCAATAATGAAGAGATTATCGCCAAGCTGCGTGCGACTGGCGGCGCCGGTTTTGATCTGGCCCAGCCGAGCCATGACCGTATTTTTGCAGCGCAGCAGGAATACGACATTTACAAGCCTCTTGACCTTTCACAGATCAACACCGGCGACATGCAGGAAAATCTGCTTGAGGCGGTCAAAACCAATGCAAGCATTGACGGCAATGTTTATGCGGTTCCCCATCAGTGGGGCACATCCGGCCTTGTGGTCGACAAGACCAAGGCCCCGGATGTCAAGGGCTGGGCAGATCTGTGCGATCCGCAGTATAAGGGGCGCACTTCCATGCGGCTGCGGCGGACAATCCTCTTGGGTATGGCCTTCTCGATGGGGAAGGACCCGTTTGCGCTTTATAGCGATCGTGATGCCTACCAGAAGATGCTGGATGAGGTGACCGAAAAGATGATCGCCTGCAAAAGCATGGTGAAAACCTACTGGAACGGGGGCGACGATCTTTCGACGCTGTTGCTGTCAGGTGAGGTTGTCGCGTCTGAATCCTGGGATTCGACTGCTTTCAAGCTCTACGCACAGAACAATAATCTGGTCTATGTTCCACCGGAAACAGGCGCGCTTGCCTGGATCGACACTTTTGTCATTCCTCGCAAGGGTAAGGCGGATGATGCGGCCTATAAGTGGATCAATTTTGTGCTGCGCCCTGAGATCGTTACGATGATGTCGGATTCGACGGGTGCGATCTCGGCGGTAAAGGGCGGTGTGGAATTGCTGCCAGAGGATAAAAAGGCTGCCGTCAAGGTGGCGTTCGATGATGCCGCGCTGGCTAATTTGAAGTTCTTTGCCAATATCCCAGCCGGGCTGGAAGATCTGGAGGGCAAGGCTCTGGAGCGTATCAAGGCTGCGTCGTCAGACTAAAGCCTGTCTCCCGAAACCGGGAACCGGTTTCGGGATAAAGACATGCGTAAAACAAGAAATGCTCTAGAGTATTTTGTGAGCACAGATGGCACCATCTGGCGCAAGCATAAATGCGGCTAACGCAAAAGCTTGGAATGGCTTTTTATGATGAGCTTGTCTCTGCAGGACAGCCATGCCCTGCAGGGACATGAAGTTGACGGCGGATTGGTGAGTGTCCATGTACGATCTTGAATGTGAGAATCTAACCAAGCTGTTTGGCCGCCACCGTGCGGTGAACGATGTTTCTTTTGAAGTGCCGCGCGGCTCGTTCTTTTCGATTTTGGGCCCTTCGGGCTGTGGCAAGACAACCTTGATGCGGATGATTGCGGGCTTTGAGACACCCGCAAACGGCGATATTTACATCAAGGGAAAATCAGTTCTCGCAACACCGCCCAACAAGCGTAGCGTCAAGATGGTTTTTCAGCATCTGGCGCTGTTTCCAATGATGAATGTTGGTGAAAACATTGCCTATGGCCTGCATTGCCAGGGCGAGAGCAAGGCCGAGATTGGGCGCAAGGTGACCGCCGTTCTGGATCGCGTTGGTCTGCCCGGTGTTGCTGAAAAACAAATAGCACAACTTTCAGGGGGGCAAAAGCAACGTATTGCGATTGCCCGTTGCATGGTGCTGGAGCCGGATGTTCTGCTTCTGGATGAGCCGCTTGGTGCGCTGGACCTGAAATTGCGTGAGCGTATGAAGATTGAACTGAAATTGTTGCAGAGTCAGTTCAATACGACATTTCTTTATATTACGCATGACCAGTCCGAAGCGCTGATCATGTCCGATAATGTGGCTGTCATGAATGCCGGGCGTTTCGAGCAGATCGGTTCGCCAGAGCAGCTTTACAACAATCCAAAGACCGGCTTCGTTGCCGGATTTGTCGGTGACAGCAATCGCTGGCTTGGCCGGGTTGTTGATGTGGCTGGCAAGGCTGCGCGCATTGATCTTGAGCATGGTGGCCAGATTGTCGCCACGCTCAATGACGATGCGGTTGCCGCAGGCATGCAGGTCGAGGTTTTTGTCCGGCCGGAAACAATCTCGCTTCGCTCCGACAATCATGAGGGCAACCGCTTGTCTGGTGTGGTTGACAGTCTGCTTTTTAATGGTGCCAACAGCCGTGTTCTTGTGCGGACCGGCCATGGCGATCTGGTTGAGGTCAGCCTTGCTGTGATGGATGGATCAAGCCCGATCCGGCCCGGAGATGCAGTCGATATGGTCTGGCAGCGCGAGCATTGCCTTTGCTTTGCTTTGGCGGGGTGGAACGATGCGTCTTTCTGATACGGGCAAGCTGTCGATCATTCTTTTGTTCATGCCATTCGTGCTGTGGATGGTCCTGCTGATTTTGCTGCCGCAATTCGGCATCGGCTATTTGTCACTGCGCGAAAAGCTGGGGCCGCGGGAATACAGCTTCGGCCTGGCTAATTATGCCGATTTTGTGCAGGAACCGATCTACTGGAACACTTTGCTGCGAACTGCCTGGATGTCGATTCTGGTAACGGGTCTGGCGCTTGTTACCGGTTTTCCCATTGCTTATTATATCGCCAAGATTGCCAGACAGCATTCGCGTGCGGCCTTGTTTTTGATGTGTCTCATTCCGCTGTGGGTCAGTGATCTGGTGCGCGCATTCGGCTGGATCGTGCTTTTGCGCGAGACCGGGCTGATTTCAGGCTTTTTGCAATATCTGGGGCTGATCAGCGGGCCGATCGAATTTCTCTATAATGACATTACTGTGGTGGTGGGGCTGGTCTACACCGTTGTCCTGTTCATGATCGTGCCACTGGTGTCGACGCTGGATGGCATGGACAATTCACTGCTGGAGGCGGGTTACAATCTGGGTGGTTCGCGGTTCACGGTGTTTCGCCGTATTGTCGTGCCCTATGCCATGCCCGGCATTGTTGCCGGATCGATCATTGTTTTCATGCTGACTGCGGGCAGCTATCTGACCCCTATTCTTCTGGGTGGCAAGAACAGCATGTGGTTCACAGAACAGATCTATGAGCAGTTCGTGACCCGCTACAATTGGGAATCGGGAGCGACGTTTGGCGTGTTGCTGCTGACCTTTACGTCTTTTGTTGTCTGGCTTGGCTTGCGTGTGACCGGCCAGAGTCTGGCCTCTACAGTAGCAAAGGATTAAAGCAGATGAATGTTGCTGCACCTCAGTCACCTTTGCTGCGCTGGATCTATGCGGGCTATGTGGTCGCCTTTTTTCTTTATCTGGCTGCGCCGCTGGCTGCTGCTGCTGTCTTTGCCTTCAATGACTCCTTGTTTCCGGCGCTGCCCTGGCAGGGCTTTACCCTTGACTGGTTCTTTGGCGCCTCTGCGCCAAAGCTTGGCATGTTTTATGACCGTCGGCTCATGGAGGGTTTGTGGAACTCCTTGCTGATCGGCCTCATTGTTTCTACGCTGACGGTGACTGTGGGCACCTGCAATGCGTTCCTGTTTGAGCGCAAGCAGTTCCCCGGCAAGAGCATGCTTTATGTGTTGATGATTGTGCCGCTGGTCATTCCCGGCGTCATTCTTGGTATTTCTATTCTTGTCTTTGCCAGCATGATCGCCAATGGCGTGGAAGAGTGGTTTGGTTTTGAGTGGGATTTTCTGCGGCCGGGTATGTTCCTGATTGTGCTTGGTCAGTTTTCCTTCATCGTGACAATCACCTCGCTGGTCATTGCTGCGCGGTTGCGCAAATTTGATGTGACGCTGGAGGAGGCGGCCCTTAATCTGGGGGCGTCGCGGCTGCGGGTGCTGCTGACAGTGACGCTGCCTTATCTGATGCCCGCCTTGTTTTCAGCTTTCGTTGTTTCTTTTCTGGTGTCTTTTGAGAATTTCAACACGACACTGATGCTGGTCGGGTCTGATGCTCCGCTTACAATCACCATGTATGACCGCATGGTAAAGGTCGGATCGACGCCGGTGCTGAATGCCGTTTCGGTATTTTTAATGATTGGCTCGGGACTGCTGGCTTTGCTCAGCATTGTCGTGCAGCGGCCAAAGGAAAAATCTTCTTAAAGCGTGTCGCGATTTTTCAAGTTCATGCGACCCGCTTTAAGCCTTTGTTTTTACGCATGTCTTTATCCCGAGACTGGTTCTCAAGTCTCGGGGGATAGGCTTTAGAGCATTTTTTGTTTTCGTGGAACGGACAAAATACTCTAATCGAGAGCTTGTTGCACAATGGATTCCACCCAATCGGCCGCTGAAACACCGGCCTCTTTTGCCTTTGCCTCGATCGAGTTCATCACCAGTGGTGGAAAATTGACTTCAAGGATAATCGCCTCAGTGCTATCCAGTTGATAGACCATGCGGGTCATGCGCAGGGCGAACTGGTTGACCTTTTGCGTCTTCTGGGCATCTGAAAGCCCGGTTTCATTGGCAATTGTCGGGCAGTAGGCCGCAATCAGGGTATCGACAATGATTGGCATGCTCACGCCTTCTGCATGAAGCGCTGTGAGCGCGGCTGTCAGCGCTGTGCGGTCGTCAAATGCCGCTCCAGTAGGAAGTGCAGCGGCAATTATTGAATTATGCGCGGTTTCCAGTGGCTGAGTTGGGCATTCAAAGGCTGCGCGGGCAGATATGGACCAGGGCAGGACAAATGCCAATCCGGCAATTGTCATTTTGAGCGGGTGTTTGCAGATCATGATTTCACTGAGTGGTAAGGATTAAAAATTCACCTGAGTGTTCAGGCTGTCTTCTTCAGAAAGGCGCAGTCTGTATTGCAACTTGATCGGGAATTCAGTCATTGTTCTTTTTTGCCCCATTGTCAGGCTGAATGCTGATATCCACCAGATTCTGACCTGAGGTCATGCTGCACTTTTTCAGAGGTGATGATCCAATTTAAGACATTGTTTTCACATTTATATTGATTCAAAAGCGGGTTTGTCATCCGGGATAGGGGCATGAGCGAATTCATGAATAATTTTCCCGTCATCACGATCTTTACAATTACTACCTTGGATTGCAATCTGATATTTGGTAGCAAAAGATAGTGCGCATGCCAAATCATAATTTTGCGCCGTCGTGGTCTGACTGAAATCAGGGCTTCATTCTGAATGGTTCAGCTTGTGATTGGCCAATCCGTTTCCAGCCATGGAAAAAAGATGTCTTTCTTTTCAAGTCCTTCCTACGCTTTGTTTGGCGCTTTTTTCCCGGCATGGATGCTTTATGCATTTATTGCGCTGGTTGTGACGGTCATGGTCCGCGCGCTCTTCATTCGTGTTGGTATTGATGATGTCTTGCCATTGCGGTTGGTGACCTACACAGCCCTTGCTTTTGCCTTTGCCAGCGCGCTTGCGCTTATCGCAGGCAGTTGATTGATGCCGGGGCATGATGCTTACGCCAAAAAATCCGTCAATACCCTTGGCGTCGGGGTGACGGGTTTTGTCATCGTGCTGGCTGTTATTCTGGTCAGTCTTCATCTGTGGCAGTCGCGCCAGAACCTGCTTTCTGAAGATGCGGTGATCAGCGCCAATTTCGTTAATGTTGCCGCTGGTGTGGCCGGGCGTATCCAGTCGATTGACGTTGTGGAAAATGAGCGGGTCAAGGCCGGGGACCTTTTGTTTTCCATTGATCCAAAGCCGCTTCAGTTGCTTGTTGATCAGACCAGAGCCGATCTGGAGATTGCCCAGGCAGCCCTTGCCGCACAGGCGCGCAGCCTGAAGGCAGAGACACAGAATGCGGCAATTGCCGATGATCAGATCATGCGCGCCAGAACCAATCTTGCCCTGGCGCAGGCAACATTGACCCGTCTGGAAGCGTTGCGCCCTCAAGGCTATGCCTCGCAGCAGCAGGTCGATGATGCGCGCACATTGCGTGATGATGCGCAGGTAAGTCTCAGTCAGGCGCTAAAGCAGGCGCAGGCCGCCAATGATCTGGTTGGAACTCTGGAGAGTTCGCAAGCGCTGGTGCGTGCCCGGCAGGCCGCTTATGCACTGGCGCTGCACAATCTTGAAAACACGAAAGTCACGGCTCCATATGATGGTTTCGTGGTTGGGCTTTTTCATGCGCCGGGCCAGATTGTTGCACCCGGCCAATCACTTTTCATCCTGATCGATGCGGCAAGCTGGTATGCCTCGGCAACGTATCGAGAGACAGATCTGGAGGGCATTGCAGTTGGCGATTGCGCCACTGTCAGGATATTGGCTGACAGTTCTGTGGCGGTGCAGGGCAGGGTTGAAGGCATTGGCCGCGGTGTCAGCAGCGAAGAAATCCTCAATGTGCCGCGCAATCTGCCTTTTATTCCCAAATCGCTGGACTGGGTCAGGATTGCCCAGCGTTTTCCGGTGCGCATCAAGCTCATTAATCCGCCAGATGATCTTGTCCGTGCGGGTGCTTCTGCTGTTGTGAGTGTGCATCATGGCCAAAGCTGCTAATTGGCGCTTCGGTGATCGCCGCCATGCCGATCGGGAGTTGTGGCAATCGCTGGGCGAGACATTTGCCGATCTTGCGCCCTTTCCGGGGCGACTGGCGACGAGCTGGCGCGTTGGGGTGGCGTGTGCGCTGGTGGCTGGCGTCGCCATGATGTTTCATATCCCGGAATCGGCCATCAGTTGCTATCTCGTGATCTTTCTCGTCAAGCAGGACGGGGCTGAAAATATGCTTGTCGCAACAGCGGCAGTGTTTGCCATCACCCTTCTGGTGGCCTTGATGATCCCGGTTCTGCAATCGACGATTGAATCGACATGGGTGCGAATCCTGACGATGGTGGTTGTTTCCGTCGTCTTCATTTTTCTTGGTGCAGCCACCAGGCTTGGCGAGGGCGGCAGCATTGTTGCGCTCATTATCGCTTTCATCCTGACACTGGTCAGTGCTGTGCCGATCAATGGCGTCATTTCCACGGGGCTGCGTTTTGCCTGGGAAATGGCAGTGTTGCCGATGTTCGTCATTGCCGGTTTCAATCTGTTCTTTGGCCGCTGGAGCCTGACGCTTTTGCGCGAGGAACTGCATCAGCGCCTGCTTCTGGCACAGCAGGCCCTGCATGGTCCCGACCCCGAAACAGGGCTGGCCCTGAGACGCAAACTTGAACAGGGCAATGATGAGCATGACAAGCGCGTCATGCTGGTAAAACTCTTGCACCAGACGACGCGGCAAAAGGCTGACAGGATGAGCAGGGATGTCTCGGCCTCCTACCAGTTGCTTTATGCGATTTCGGCCCTGCCGGAAACTGCGCTGGACAAGGCACGCGAACGGTTTTCAGCAATGATTGCGGCGATGGTGCAAGCGCTTGAAGAGGGGCAGCCCTTTGCCGAGTTCGTTGAAGATGATGTGCCCGGTGATGGCGAGGGAACAGCGCAGATGGCGGCGATTATGCAGGCGCTGCGCACGATCACCGGGACCGAGCCGGTGATTTATGAAAAGGGCAAAAATGACAGCTTTGTCGCGCCTGATTTTCTGTCCAATCCGCGTTATCTGCAATTTGCTCTGAAAACGACGCTGGCGGCGATGCTGTGCTATCTGTTTTACTCGGCCATCAACTGGCAGGGCATCCATACCGCAATGGTTACCTGCTATGTGGCGGCGCTGGGCACCACGGGTGACACTATCCACAAGCTTGGATTGCGGATTGGCGGCTGCCTTGTCGGTGCTGCCATCGGCCTTGGGTCGATCATCTGGCTGACACCGCAGATGGACAGTGTTGGTGGCCTGATGGGGCTGGTGTTTGCCGTTGGCTTGTTGTCGGGCTGGATTGCTGCGGGCAGTGAGAAGATTTCCTATGCCGGTGTTCAGATCGGCCTTGCCTTCACGCTGACGGTTTTGCAGGACTATGGCCCGGCAACCGATCTTTCAACGGCAGGCGACCGGATCATTGGCATACTCGTTGGCAATTTTGCCGTCTATCTGACCTCGACCTTCATCTGGCCAACGCCGGTTAGCGTCGATATTCGCAATCTTTTGGGGAAGGTGAAGGCTGGAATTGCAGAGCTTGCTGCAACACCGCCCCAACAGCGGATGCAGAAAATTGCAACCGTCAGCGAAAATGAAAAATGGCTCGGCAATGTGCGTTATCTGCTTTATCTGGTGCCATTCGAACCGCATTCACTGCGGCTGCATGTGCGGGAAGAAGAAGAGTATAAGCGCCTCATCCAGATGCTCGCCCAAACTGGCAGGGATGTCTATTTTTCTGCTGAACCACCCGCCTTGCTGGCGCCCCCGCAAGCTGCCCTGACGGATGGTGCCCTATGAGAATGCGCTGGCTGTTTCCTGCTGCTCTCATTGCGCTTGCTGTTACAGGCTGTGCAAACGAGGCTATCGAGCGGGCATCCTTGTCACCGTCAAAACCATGGGTGGCGCAGGCGCAACCACGCAAAACCGGAGGACCTGCCGATTTTTCTGTACCGGCTGAGCCAAAACTGGCGCAGATTGCCAACCCGGTCCTGATTGATCCGGAGCACGCTTATGATCTGGCGGGACTGATTGATATTGCGCAGCGTTCCAGTCCCGCAACACGCCATGCGTGGGAAGTGTCGCGTCAGGCAGCCCTTGCCTCGGGCATGGTCGAGGCAAGTTTTCTGCCGCTGATTACCGCAAGCGTGATTGGCGGTGTGCAAAAAAACAGCACACCTGTCGATGTGCCACTGGTTGGCAGAGTTGATGTCGAAAGCACATTGAAGGGTGTTACCCCGGTTCTGGCGCTGCAATGGCTGGTGTTTGATTTTGGTCAGCGCGCCGCTTTGAGCAAGGCGGCGCGCCAGGTTTCTTTTGCCTCGAATGTTACATTCAATGCCGCACATCAAAAGCTGATTTTTGATGTCACGCGCCGCTATTACGAGCATGGGGCGGCGATTGAAGGCCATCGGATTGCGGCGCAGACACTGGCCAACAGCAAGTCGGTTTTGCGGGCTGTTGAGGCGCAGCTTCAACAAGGGCGCGCCACGGCTGTTGAACTGGCTCTGGCGCGCCAGCAACTTGCCCAGTCAGAGCTTAGACTGGTGCGGGCAGGTGGCCAGCAACAGGACAGCTATCAGGCACTGCTTGGCGCGATGGGGGTCAATGCGACAGTCAGGCTGAAGGTGGCGGCGCCAAACCGGCGTCAGCTTCCGGCCCGGTTTGATGCGCTTACTCAAACGGTTCTGGAAAGCGCCATGCAGCGCCGCCCTGATCTTCTTGCAGCCTATGCCGCGCTGAAAGCTGGCGAGGCGCAGGTGGAGGCGGCAAAGGCTGGCATGATGCCGAAAATTGTCGTTGCCGGAACGCTTGCGTCAAATTCCAGCCGGTTCCATGCCGGCAATCTTTCCGACATTGGCAGTTCGACAGCGCAAAGCAGTGTGCTTGTTGTTGCCAGTGTTCCGCTGTTTGACGGTGGTTTGCGTGCAGCACAGGTAAAGACTGCGCAAGCCGGCGCTGCGGCGGCAGCCGAGACATTCCGTCAGGTTCAACTGGCCGCGATTTCAGAGATTGTGATTGCGTCCAATGTGCTTGAGACAACTCTGGCGGCCAACAAGGCGGCGGGTGTTCTGGTCCAGACATCCGCCACCGCTTTTGATGCGGCACTGGAAGCCTACCGCAATGGCCTTGGCACAATCGTCATTGTCAATGAAGCCAACTCGGCGCTGCTCGATGCCCGCCTGACCAAGGCCGATGCGGAAGTCGCGGTGCTGATTTCCGCCGCCAATCTTGCTTTTTTTACCGGCGCGCTGACATCAGTTGACAAGATCCCCGGTACAGTCATGGGGAGATAATGTGGTGGAGGCGGTTGCTGTAAAATACTGGATCATCGGGGTGCTGATTCTGCTTGCCTGTGCTGTCGCGCTGGCATTGTGGCTGCTTATGCGACGCAAGCAGATCTGGTCAGGCAGCATTGCAGCCCATATTGCTTTTGTCGTCACCATCTGTGCGCTGATCCTGCTTTTGCGCCAGCTTGCCTATAGTGTCGCCTATGATGTCAAATCTGTCTGGGTGACAGACAAACAGATCGACATGGCTGCGATTATAGCTGTGGCGCTGCTGTTGATGTGGCAATCGTTCCTGCTGATTAACCGGCTGACCCATAATCAGATCAAAAAGGGCAGCGATCCGACCTCGGCGCGGTTGATTTCACGAATTCTCAAACTGGTTATTTTCCTGATGCTGGTGCTGCTGTTTGGCGAGCATTTCGGCATCGGGTTTTCCGGTCTGCTGGCCTTTGGCGGCCTTGGCGGTATCGCCATTGGCGTTGCCGGCCGTGATGTGTTGAGCAATTTTTTCTCCGGGGCGATTTTGTTTTTTGACCGCCCCTTCAATATCGGGGACTGGATCTCGTCACCTGACCGGCAGATCGATGGTACGGTGGCGGAGATCGGCTGGCGCAGCACCAAGATCATCACTTTCGACAAGCGGCCACTTTATGTGCCCAATGCGCTGTTTTCGACGATCAGCATCGAAAATCCCAGCCGCATGACCAACCGGCGCATCAACACGACAATCGGCCTTCGCTATGAAGATGCCGACAAGGTGGGCGATGTTGTCAATGATATCAGAATCATGCTGAAAAACGACATGCGCATCGACCAGAGCAAGGATCTGCTGATCTTCTTTGATGCCTTTGCAACATCGTCGCTCAATATCATGGTCTATTGCTTTACAAAGACAACGAAATGGGCGGAGTGGCTTTCTGTCCAGCAGGATATTTTTCTCAAAATCATCGAGATCGTTCATGCGCGGCAGGCTGATTTTGCCTTCCCTTCCCAGACGGTGTTTCTGGAGAAGACGCAAGACTGATGCGTGTGAAAGCCTGTCTTTCGAGACTTGAGAACCAGTTTCGGGACGGTATCTTTTAAATTGAGTATTTTAAATAAATTCTACTTGTAGTTGTAATTCTGATCGTGCATTCTTTCATGAGAGTCGCTGGTTTTTAAACAACCATTATTGTGAAGGGATCGGGCATGAGCAGCAAGGCCAGCATCAATCATCACAGCGCCATTGATGATGTGTATGCCTCGGCTGAACTTTCGGGCTGCCTGCCAAAGGAAAAATTTCCAGAAGCCGAGCGTGACCCACGCAATGTCTATGCGGCGGTGCGAGATGAACTGATGCTGGACGGCAATTCGCGCCAGAACCTTGCCACTTTCTGCCAGACATGGGTTGATGAGGAAATTCGCGATCTGATGGATCTGTCGATCGACAAGAACATGATCGACAAGGATGAATATCCCCAGACTGCCGAGATTGAGGCGCGCTGTGTGCGCATGATTGCCGATCTGTGGAATGCGCCGGATCCGAACACGGCCATGGGCTGTTCAACCACAGGCTCGTCGGAAGCGGCCATGCTGGGCGGGTTGGCGCTCAAATGGCAGTGGCGTAAAAAACGTCAGGCTGCTGGCAAGCCGACCGGCAAGCCCAATATGATCTGCGGCCCGGTCCAGATCTGCTGGCATAAATTTGCCCGTTATTTCGATGTTGAACTGCGTGAAATTCCCCTCGAAGGCGACCGCCTGATCATGAGCCCGGACGAGGTGCTCAAACGGGTTGATGAAAACACCATCGGCGTTGTGCCCACCATGGGGGTCACCTTTACGTGCCAGTATGAGCCGGTAAAGGCGGTCAGCGATGCGCTTGATGTGCTGCAAAAGGAAAAGGGACTGGATATTCCCATTCATGTCGATGGCGCCAGCGGCGGCTTTCTGGCGCCTTTTTGTGCATCTGACATTATATGGGATTTTCGTCTGCCGCGGGTGAAGTCGATCAATACGTCAGGCCATAAATTTGGTCTGGCGCCACTTGGAGCAGGCTGGGTGGTGTGGCGGAAAGCTGCTGATCTGCCGCAGGAACTTGTGTTCAACGTCAACTATCTGGGTGGCGACATGCCGACCTTTGCGCTGAATTTCTCGCGTCCCGGTGGCCAGATCATTGCACAATATTATAATTTTCTGCGCCTTGGCCGGGCAGGGTATGCCAGGGTACACAATGCCTGTTATGCAACGGCACATTATCTGGCTGGCGAAATAGGCCGCATGGGGCCGTTCAGGATATTGTTTGATGGCGACCGCCAGAAAGGCATTCCGGCACTGGCCTGGACGCTGAAGGATGGCTGCAACACCTTTGGATACACGCTTTACGACCTTGCCGACCGGCTGCGCAGCCGCGGCTGGCAGGTTCCGGCCTATTCGATGCCCGCCCATCGCAAAGATCTGGTCGTTCAGCGCATTCTGGTGCGTCACGGTGTAAGCCGCGATCTGGCCAGCCTGTTGCTTGATGACATGAAACGCGCGCTTGACCATTTCAAGAGGCATCCCGCAAGCTCTTTTCTCAGCGAAAAGGAAGCGGGCAGCTTCAACCATGGTTGAAGCTTGCGTTGCCGCCCCCGGCTCCCTCCCTCGGGGGCGGCATTTTTCTTCCCAAAATACTTTAGAGCATTTTGAACAGGCCCTGCTTTACGCAAAGAGGTTCACATGGATTTCCTGACAAGCCTTTTTTCCTTCCTCACACATATGCTGGCCTATCAGCCATCCGGCGAATTTGTGATGGGCTGCACCGCCTTGCTGCTTCGCAGCACGGAAGGAAACGCCTATGCCGGGCGCACCATGGAATTGTCGGCGGAAATGCCTTACGTCGTGGCCAGCATGCCAAAAGGACAGGCACTTGCCTCGCAGGTTGATGGGCATGAGCCGCTTCATTTTACAACCAGATACGGTATCCTTGCCATTGCTGTTCCCTATCAGACACTTGATGATCTGAAGATCGTTGAGGGGCTGAATGAAAAAGGGCTGACTTTCAGCGTTCTTGCCTATGGTGGGGCATCGGGCCCGCGCAACAATGGCAAAAAGACACAGGCAATGCTGGCCGCCATTGATCTTGGCGCATGGCTTCTGGGGCTGTTTGCCAATATCGATGAGGTCAAGCAGGCCTTGTCACAGCGCAATATTGTGCTGACGGCGCTTGCGCCGCTGCATGGAGCAAAAACACCATTTCATTTCGTCGTGCATGATGCGTCGGGCGCATCTCTGGTCATTGAATTTTCCAATGGCGCGCAGCATGTCTATGACAATCCCGTCGGGGTGATGACCAATGGCCCGGATTTTCCCTGGCATTTGACCAATCTTGGCAATTACACATTTTTGAACAATCAGGACCGTTCAACCGGCCGGTTTGGAACACTCGATGTGGAACAGCCGGATGCCGGGATTGCCACTGCGGGCTTGCCTTCTTCCAACACCTCTGTCGGTCGTTTTGTGCGCGCGGCCTATTACGCGACCTATGCCGGGCAAACAGATGATCAAAACGCCATCCGCACGCTGGCGCATATCATGAACACTTTCGACCGCCCCAAAGGGACGACGCTAAACTCTCCGTCACTGTCCGGGCTTGATATTGAGGGGGCGACATCAAAGCCCGGCGAACAGGCCAGCGAATATACATCATGGACGGTGCTGGCTGATCTTGCCGGGAGCCAGATTTATATTCGCAGCTATGACGTCATCAATTTTATCCGGCTTGATCTGCGGCGATTGCTTGCCGCTGGCGAGATGAAGGTTGCACCGCTTGGCCAGCTTTCCGGACTTGCGACACTTGATGCGACAGATGCACTGCTTGGGGTCAGGACCTGACCTTAGAGCATTTTGCAGTCAGTCGGAATCGTCTGGCGTCGCAGAAATGCGGCTAAAACAAGAGATTAGAGCATTTCATCCGTTTCCATAAAAACAAAAAATGCTCTAAAGTACCAGCTATTGCGCCAACCAGCTTGCTGGTAAATCGTCCGGGCTGGTTCCGTAATCGCGTGTCAGATCGGCAAAACGGGGCCCGGCAGCGCAATTTTTTATTTCTTCCCCATTGTCGCTGCGATCAGTTCAAACGAGCGCAGCCGTTTTGCAGGGTCGAACATGTCGGAAATAATCATCAACTCGTCTGTGCCGGTGCGTGCAAGCAGGTTATCGAGCCCTTCACGCACCGTTGCCGGGCTGCCGACAACACTACAGGACAGCATTTGCATCACCTGTACTTTTTCCGTAGGCGTCCAGTAGCTTTCAATATCCTCGATCGGTGGCTGGGTAAGATTGCGCGCGCCACGGAAGATGTCGGTAAACGACATTTGCTGCGAGGTGGCGAGAAAGCGTGCTTCCGCATCTGTTTCAGCCGCTATGACATTGACGCCAATGAGCACATAAGGTTGCGACAATTGCTTCGAGGGCTTGAACCGGCTGCGGTAAACTTCCAGCGCCTGATCGAGCGCCTGCGGGGCAAAATGGGAAGCAAAGCCGTAGGGAAGGCCCAGTTCTGCGGCAAGATAAGCACCAAACAGGCTTGAACCAAGAATCCACAGCGGCACATTGGCTCCCGAGCCGGGCACGGCTTCAATGCGCTGACCGGCAACGGCATCAGCTAAAAACGCCTGAAGCTCTTGTACATCACTTGGGAAATTCTCCGCACTTGCCGGATCACGCCGCAAGGCGCGCAATGTCAACTGGTCGGTTCCCGGCGCGCGACCAAGACCAAGATCGATCCGCCCGGGAAACAGGGTTTCCAGCGTCCCGAATTGTTCGGCAATGATGTAGGGCGCATGGTTGGGCAGCATGATGCCACCGGCCCCCACCCGGATGCGTGTCGTTCCAGCGGCGATATGAGCAATGACCAGCGAGGTTGCGGCAGTCGACACAGCGGGCATATTGTGGTGCTCGGCCACCCAGATGCGCTCATAGCCCCATGTCTCGGCCTGTTGCGCCAGTTCTCTGGCTTCGTCGAGGGCCGCGCGACGGCTGCCCCCTTGCCGAACGCGGCCAAGCTCAAGAATCGATAGTTTTGTCAAAGATTTACTCCCTGAACTGTTGGCCCGTTATCTGACGGGTCATCATTGTCAGCGCATTAAAGCGTGTCGCTTTTCTTTCAGATTCACGCGACCCGCTTTATATCTTTATTTTTACGCATGTCTTTATCTCGAAACTGGTTCTTAAGTCTCGAGAGACAGGTTTTAGATTTTCCCACCCCATCGACTGAAGCGATTGAGGCGAAGCTGCGTGATGTCAATATGTGCAGCCTTGCCCGAAACCAGTTCCGCCACCAGCCGCCCGGTAACACCGGCCAGTGTCAGGCCCAGATGCCCGTGGCCGAACGCATAGGTCACATAAGGTGTGGAAGGAGAGTTTCCAATGACCGGCAATGAATCGGGCATGGAGGGGCGAAAACCCATCCAGGTCTTGCCGGAGGCTCCGGCATTGGGCAGTAAATGCCCCACCTGTGTGCGGATCACGTCACTGCGCACCGGGTTGGGCGCTGCCGACAGCCCGCCAAATTCCACGGTCCCGGCGGCGCGCAGGCCGTCGGCCATCGGCGTCATGTAAAAGCCGTGCTGGACAAAGCAGACCGGCCTTTGCACGAGTTTTCCGGCATCGGGAAACATGACATGATAGCCCCGCTCGGTATCGAGCAGGATAGGATCGCCCAACTGGCGTGCGAGGCGGCCTGAAAAGGCCCCGGCTGCAACCACAATATGTTCGGTCGTGTGCTTGACGCCATCGACCGTAATTTCCATTCCCGTTCGCGAGCGCATTGGGTCGGTGGCCGCCCCCTTGATAACTGTCCCACCTTTTGCCTGAAACGCCCCGGCAAGCGCTTCGCCCATCTGCTGCGGGCTGTCGATCGTATATGCATCCTCATGCAAAACACCGGCATGATAGAGCGGAGCCAGGTTGGGTTCGAGCGCGTGGACCTGTGCTGCATCCAGCCTGGTCAGCCTGACACCATGTTGTACGCGCAGCCTGTTGTCATACTCGCCAGCCTTATATTCGGCCTCGCTCTTGTAGAGATAAAGGCACCCCTTGCGGCGCAGGAGGTGGCTTGCACCGGCAAGCTGGAACAGCGGCTGCCAATCGGTGTCGGCATGGCTGAAGAGCGTAGCCAAAGTGCTGGCGATGCGCTGAACCTCGGCCTCTCGTCCGGCGCGCAGAAAGGCGCGCAGCCACGGCGCAAGTCGGGGCAGATAGCGCCAGTTGATCGCCAGCGGGCTGGCAGGGTCCAGAAGCATGCCCGGAACCTGCCAGACAAGCCCCGGCGTGGAAACCGGAACCACACCGTGGGGCGCAAAGGTACAGGCATTGCCATAGCTGGCGGCCTGCTGCCAGGGATCGTTGCCGATAGGCGGAGAAGGATCGACGATGGTGACTTCATGCCCCAATTCCTGAAGCCAGAGCGCCGAGGCAAGCCCGACCAGCCCGGCGCCTATGACGGTGACGTGCCGACGATGAGCGCCGCCTGCTGCGGCAGGGGATATGGTGGCTGGTGTCGTTTCCATGACGAGCTTGTCCCATAGGGCATTCTTCCATTCCCATGAAAGAATCGCACCATCAAAATACGGAATCAAACATTTAGAGCATGATCTTAGAAAAGTTGCAGACTTTTCAGGATAAAAATTGTCTGCACAAAAAGCGACAGGCCGATTGTTCGGTGATGCCGATGAGAATGTTTTATGAATCCAATTGGATTATCCCCAAAAGCCTGAGTTACATGCAAGGGCTTTTTTCAAATGACATTTTGAGTGCCCGTCATGAGCCTGTTTACTGCCGCTGATAAAAACGCCAGCACCGTTATTGCAGACTATGTACCGGGCTTGATTCTGGTCGCTGTCGTCACCGCGTCCGCCTATGGCCTGCACCATATTCCTTTTGTGTCGCAGTTAAGCCCGATGATCACGGCGATTTTTGTTGGCATGCTGTTTGCCAATGTGGTTGGCGTCCATGCTTCGGCCGGGGCTGGCATTGCGCTTTCGGGCAGGCGTCTGCTTCGTTTTGCCGTTGCCCTGCTTGGCCTGCAAATCTCGTTTGCGCAGCTCAGCGAGATTGGTGTGCGCGGGGTTGGCTTTGCAGCATTTGGACTGTGCTTTACATTTTTGTTCACGCTGTGGATGGGCCGGTTGCTCGGCGTCAATCGCCAGCTTGCGCATTTGCTTGCTGCAGGAACTTCGGTTTGCGGCGCTTCGGCGATTGCTGCGGCAAATGCCGTGACCGGCGCAGATGACGAAGATGTCGCCTATGCCGTCGCCTGTATCACGCTTTTTGGCACGATCGCCATGTTCCTGTTTCCGTTCCTGGCGCTGCTGACGGGAATTTCAGATCGTGCCTATGGATTTTGGATCGGTCTGTCGGTTCATGAGGTTGCGCAGGTCGTCGGTGCAGGTTTTCAGGGCGGCGCTGAGGCCGGTGAGGTTGCAGTGGTGACGAAATTGGCGCGGGTGATGATGCTTGCACCGCTCATCATCTGCCTGTCTGTCGTTCTTTCGCAACCGCAAACGCAGGCAGTCGCCAAGGGCCGGAAAATACCGCTCGTGCCATTTTTCGTTATCGGATTTCTGGTGCTGGCTGTCGTCAATAGTGTGGGTATTGTGCCCGATGCTATCCGGGCGCCGATTGTAACTGCCACACCCATATTGCTGACCGCCGCCATGGCGGCGCTGGGGCTGGGAACCAGCGTGTCGAAACTTAGGCAACATGGCTTGCCGCCATTGGTTCTGGCTGGCGTTGCATCCGTATTCATTGCCGTCATCAGCTATCTGATGGTGACAATAATACCTTGAGGCAAAGTCATGTGTCCGGAAAAATTATGATTTGAAGTTGGGCGCAGCTTGAGGCAGGTTATGTAAGAAATCTTACAGGACTTGCTTATGATTGCCATGGATGGCCTCACAACACGGCAGCAATGGATATTGCGCCATATTCAGGACCGGGGCTTTGCCACGATTGAAGCCATGGCCGAAGAGATCAATGTCTCGGCGCAGACCGTGCGGCGTGAATTGATCGAGCTTGAAGGCCGGAACTATCTCATTCGCTTTCATGGTGGAGCGGGATTGCGGCAAGATCTGTTCCGCATCGGCTATGCGCAGAAAATATCCACCAGCCTTGAAGGCAAGCAGCGCATTGCAACCGTGGTGGCTGACATGATCCCGCCGGGGGCTTCTGTTTATCTGGATGTCGGCTCGACGGTGGAGTGTGTTGCCCGGGCGCTTGGCAAACACAGTTCCTTGCATGTGGTAACCCCAAGTGCTGCTGTAGCCATGATTTTTTCTACGCATCCGCAGATTGATACTTTCGTGACCGGCGGGAGTTTGCGGGGCGCAAATGGCGCTCTTGTCGGCATCCATGCCATCCGCACATTGGCAAGCTTTCATTTCGACTTTGCCGTCAGCAGCTTTGGTGGTTTTGATCCTGAAGGGCAGCCAACCGACTTTGACCCGGAAAAAATTGCCTTGCGGCAGGCGGCTTTCGATAATGCCAGTCGTCGCATCGGCATGGCGGATGCAACCAAATTCGACAAGACTGCCTTGCGCCGCATGTTGGGCGGGCATCAACTGACCGATCTGATTGTCGATGCCGAACCGCCAGCCCATATTGCGGCGGCTTTGGCGCAGGCTGGTGGCAGATTGGTGGTTGCCGCTGCCGAACAGCCCTTGGCGGCATCGGCCTCGATGTCCAAAAGACAGATATCCGAAAATTAGCTTGCGTAAACTATTTTACATTTGTCTGATAATTTGATTACATCGCAATAATCACGAATTGGGAGGTTCGTTCATGTCTGCAGCACTTGCTTCACTGCGCGCTATGGCCTTGGTGGCTGCGTGTGTATTTTCAACCGCCACTTTTGCGCAGGACTGCACCAGTCGCGGAGATCTGAATGATCGCTTTTGCGATATGGATGGTGACGAGCTTGCCGATCCGCCAACCGACCCGGCGCAGTGGCTCGACCCCGATACGCTGATCTTCAGCTATACACCGGTTGAGGATCCTGCGGTTTATGAAGACACATTCAGCGATCTTCTCGACCATCTGGCGCAGGCCACGGGCAAGAAGATCAAATGGTTCCCGGCAGATTCCTATGCAGCAGAAGTTGAGGCCATGCGCTCCGGGCGGCTGCACATTGCCGGCTATGCGGCCGGGGCTGTGCCTTACGCCGTAAACCTTGCCGGTTTCCACCCGGCTGCGACGATGGACAAGATCGACGGTTCGCTAGGCTATAGGCTCAAGCTTATTGTTCCTGCCGACAGTGATATCAAATCGGTGGAAGATCTGAAGGGCAAGCGGGTCGCCCATGTCGCCCCGTCCTCCAATTCGGGTGATACGGCACCAAAAGTGTTGTTCAAGCAGATGGGCGTGGTGCCGGGTACAGATTATGAAATTATCTATTCGGGCAAGCATGACAATTCGATCCTCGGCGTCGTCAATGGCGATTATGATGCTGCTCCGATTGCCGACAGTGTTTTGAACCGCATGATCGAGCGGGGACTTGTCGATGAAGATGCGCTGCGCATTGTTTATGAATCCAGGCCTTTCCCGCGCACCGGTTACGGGTTTGTCTATAATCTCAAGCCCGAACTTGCCGAAAAGATCGTCAATGCGTTTCTGGATTTCGACTTCATGAATTCAAGCCTTTTTGAGGAATTCAAGGATACCAAGGGCTTTACGACGGTCAATTACAAGGAAGACTGGGAAAACATCGTGGCCATCCAGCGCGAGACGGGCGCCAGCTATGATGAATCCGGCCTGTCCACCCTGAAGGCAGATTGAGCCGGAAAGCCTGTCTGATGACCAAACCACTTCTGGAAATAACCGATCTGGCAAAGGATTACGGAACCGGGCGCCGGGCGCTCGATTCCGTGACCTTTACTGTCGATACTCCGCAGCTTGTGGGGATCATCGGCTCGTCGGGCGCAGGAAAATCCACGCTGATCCGCTGTATCAACCGGCTGGTTGAACCCACATCGGGCTCGGTCCGGCTGATGGGGACGGATATTCCTTCGCTTTCGCCCGGTGAGCTTCGCAAGATGCGTCGCCAGATCGGCATGATCTTCCAGGAGTATAATCTGGTCGAACGATTGACCGTGATGCAAAATGTCCTGACCGGGCGGCTTGGCTATGTCGGCTTCTGGACATCATTGCGCTACCGCTACAGTGCCGAAGATATTCGCTATGCCTATGCGTTGCTGGAGCGGGTGGGGCTGGCCGGTTTTGAAAACCGGCGCGCTGACGCCTTGTCGGGTGGCCAGCGCCAGCGTGTTGGCATTGCCCGCGCCTTGATGCAGCGCCCCAAGCTTTTGTTGCTCGATGAGCCGACCGCCAGCCTTGACCCCAGCACATCCCGGCAGATCATGCAGCTTGCTCAAGGCGTTATAGAAGAGCAGAAAATGCCTGCGCTGATCAATATTCACGATGTCTCGCTTGCCAGGGCCTTTTGTGACCGCATCATCGGCATGCGCGACGGCGAACTTGTTTTTGATGGCGCGCCTGCCGAACTGACCCATGCCAGGCTGGTCGATATTTATGGCGCTTATGAGGATGATGAGACCAGTTTGAAGCAAGAGGAGCCGGCATGAGCACCACCGGCTCTGCGGCTGAATGCGACTGGCGGCCGCCGACAATTTTTGGCAGCTACAGGCTGCGGACCGCCTTTCTTCTGGCGGTCGTCCTCTATCTGGTCTGGTCACTGGGAACATTGGAGTTTAACAGCCAGCGGGTTCTGCGCGGGTTTTTCCGTGCCGGGGATATTTTTGCACGTATGTGGCCCCCGGATTTCTCACGCTCGCAATTGCTGATCAATGGCATGCTCGAAAGCATCCAGATCGCCATTATCTCAACGGTTCTGGGACTGTTCATTGCCGTGCCGATCGGTGTTTGCGCGGCCCGCAATCTGGCTCCGCGGCCCATCTATCTGGCGGCGCGCGGTCTTATTGTGATCGGGCGCACATTTCACGAACTGATCATCGCCATCTTCTTCGTCAAGATGTTCGGCTTTGGTCCTTTGGCCGGTGTGCTGACGCTAAGCTATGGTTCTTTCAGCTTTGTCGCCAAAATGCTGGCGGAAGACATTGAAAATATGAAAATGGGGCCTGTCGAGGCCTTGCGGGCAACCGGTGCAGGCTTTTGTCAGGTGATCTGGTTTGCCGTGCTGCCACAGGTGCTGGTGCGCCAGATCGGCATTCTCATCTATCGTCTGGATTCAAATTTGCGCCATTCCACCATCATCGGTGTTGTGGGGGCCGGTGGCATTGGCCAGACGCTTTCGGCAGCTTTCAGCAAATATGATTTCGACTTTGCCAGCGCCATCCTCATTTGTATCGCCGTTCTGGTGGCAATGGGAGAGTTCGGGTCTGATTATATTCGCAGGAGGCTCCGGTGACCAATCGTCTCGATGCCTATCCTTCCCGTTACCGGCGCTATTCTGGCCGCGAAAAAACCGTTCAATGGCTATGGACAGTTGCTTGTGCGGTGGCCGTGGTCTGGGCGATGCGCGCGATCGATGTGGAATGGGCTTTTCTGGGGGATGCCCATATACAGGCGCTCGACATGGCCGAACGCATGTGGCCGCCGCGCTGGTCTTATGCCCAGCAGATATGGCAGCCGCTGGTTGAAACCATCCATATCGCCACGCTGGGCACCATGGCGGCTGTGGTGCTGGCCATTCCTGTTGCCTTTATCGCGGCCAGAAATACGGCAGGCTACAGGCCGGTCTGGTTTGTCGGGCGTCTGATCCTGATCCTGTCGCGGTCGATCAACACTGTGATCTGGGGGCTGCTTTTCGTCGCCATTTTTGGTCCCGGCCCGATTGCCGGTATCTGTGCGGTAACGGCGCGCTCCACCGGCTTCATCGCCAAGCTTGTGGCCGAAGCCATTGAAGAGGTCGATTATGGGCAGATCGAGGCTGTGGAAGCCACAGGCGCCAGCAAGTTGCAGGTGCTTGCATCAGCCATCTGGCCGCAGGTGCAGCCGGTTCTGATCGGAACCTCGATCTATCGCTGGGACATTAATGTCCGGGAAGCCTCAGTTCTGGGCTTTGTCGGTGCTGGCGGCATTGGCTTGCAACTGAATGCTTCCATCAATGAGTTCGCCTGGAATCAGGTTCTGCTGATCCTTTGCGCCATTCTGGTGCTGGTCATTGTCAGCGAGTTTGTTTCTGCCCGGGTGCGGGCAAAGGTGTCGTAGCCCATGATGAACACGCTGCCGCCACTCATTTCCTCACTGGATGAAATTTCGGATCGCTATGATGGCTATCTGATCGACCAATGGGGCGTTTTGCATGATGGCGAGACGGTGTTTCCGGCTGCTCTTTATGCTCTGGAGCGTCTGAAACAGGCAGGCAAGCGCGTTATCATTCTTTCCAATTCCGGGCGCAGTGGTGAAGAAAATGCCCGATTGATGCAGGAAATGGGCATTGCGCGCTCTCTTTATGAGCGGGTATTGTCTGCGGGCGATGATGCGCTGGATGCGCTGACCGGCGAGCGCGATACAGCCTATGACCATCTGGGGCGCCGTGTCTGGCCTTTTACACGCGATGATGACCGGGTTGACCTGCTCGATCATGGCTATGAACGGGCGCAAACCGTTGCCGACGCTGATTTTTTATTTGTGCAAAGCATGCCGCCTTTGCCAACGCCGCCTGCCGACTGGATCGAGCAGCTTCGTGAGGGGTTGAGCCATTCTCTTCCCCTGATTTGCGCCAATCCTGATCTTACCCGGGTCAAGGGAGCCGGAGAGGTGGTGGCAGCCCCCGGCGCTGTGGCTGAGTTTTATAGCGGAATGGGGGGGCAAAGCCATTATCACGGCAAGCCATGGCCGCGTATTTACAAAACTGCGCTGAAACTTCTGGATGTTCCGGCCCACCGGGTTCTGGCTATTGGCGATTCACTGGCGCATGACATGCGTGGTGCATGTGGGGCAGGTATCGACAGTCTTTTTGTGGTGAATGGCATTCACCGCGAGCGGATCGACCTTTCCCGGCCCAACACGCTTTATGCTGAACTGGCTTCTTATCCGCAGGACAGGCCGCAGGCCATGATTGCTGATTTTGCCTGATCTGCAAGCGGGTCATACAGGCAATTGTTGCAGCGTTCATGCAGGCAGCAGCGTTTTTCCCATCATGGCCAGATCGATGGCGCGGGCGGCCTGCCTGCCTTCACGGATTGCCCACACAACCAGAGACTGGCCGCGCCGCACATCGCCAGCGGCATAGAACCGGTCAATACTGGTGCGATAGTCATTTTCATCGGCCACGACATTGATTGAGCGGCGTGTATCCAGCGCGGTGTTCAGCCTCTCGCCCAGTTCGGTCAGCACGCCGGTTTCAGTGGGGCCGCAAAAGCCGATGGCGATAAAGGCCAGATCGGCACGAATGATGAATTCCGTGCCGGCCACCGGCTTGCGCCTTTCATCGACCTCGCAGCATTTGACACCAACCAATCTGCCTTCTTCGCCGACAAATTCCAGCGTCGCCACCTGAAATTCGCGCTGCGCACCTTCAGCCTGACTGGATGAGGTCCGCATCTTGGTTGCCCAATAGGGCCAGACAGCCAGCTTGTCTTCCTTTTCAGGCGGGCGCGGGCGAATATCGAGCTGGGTGACGCGCACCGCCCCTTGCCGGAAGGCCGTGCCAACGCAGTCGGAGGCCGTGTCGCCGCCGCCAACGACGACGACATGGCTACCAGATGCCAGAATCGGCCGGGCGGCCCAGGCAACGGACTGGATGTCTTCGCCGCCATTGCGGCGGTTTTGCTGAACCAGATAGGGCATGGCGTCATGGACGCCGTCTAGTTCTGCCCCCGGAATTCCGGCAGGGCGTGGCTTTTCCGAGCCACCGCAATAAAGCACGGCATCATATTCAGCCAGTAATTGCGCCACTGTCTTGTCGAGGCCGATATTGACACCGCAAAAGAAGGTAACGCCTTCGCCTTCCATCTGGCGAATACGCGCATCGACATAGTGCTTTTCGATCTTGAAATCGGGAATGCCATAGCGCATCAGCCCGCCCGGCTGGCTTTCGCGTTCATAGACATGAACCTCATGGCCTGCGCGCCCCAATTGCTGGGCAGCCGCCATGCCGGCAGGGCCGGAGCCGATAATGGCGACACGCTTGCCGGTCATGATTGCTGCCGGTTGCGGCGCAAGACAGCCCGTTTCATAGGCCTTGTCGGCAATGGCCTGCTCAATGGTCTTGATCGCTACCGGCGCATCTTCAAGATTGAGCGTGCAGGCTTCCTCGCAAGGGGCGGGGCAGATGCGGCCCGTCCAGTCGGGGAAATTATTGGTTGAATGTAGATTGCGGATCGCGCTTTCCCAATCGCCAGTATAGACGAGATCGTTCCAGTCGGGGATCTGGTTATGTACCGGGCAACCGGTTGGCCCATGGCAATAGGGCACGCCGCAATCCATGCAGCGCGCCGCCTGCTTTTCGACCTCATTCTCCGACATTGGCAGCGTGAACTCACGGAAATGGCGGATGCGGTCAGCGGCTGGCTGGTACTGGCGCACCTGCCGGTCGATTTCGAGAAATCCTGTTACTTTGCCCATCTTGTTTTCCTCAGGCCGCCACGATGCGCATGCGTTCCATCTCCTGCAAGGCACGGCGATATTCGACCGGCATCACCTTGCGGAATTTCGGCCGATAGTCGGCCCAGTTGTCGAGGATGGTTTTTGCCCGCATTGAGCCGGTCAGGTTCATATGGCTGGAAATCAGCTTGTAGAGCCGCTCCTCATCATGGCTGGTGACGTCGCCCGAGACATCGACGCGGCCCATATGAGCGATGTCGCCGCCATGGTGATGCAGTCGTTCAAGCATGTCGTCTTCTTCCGGCACCGGCTCCAGTTCGACCATGGCCATGTTGCAGCGGGCGGCAAAATCGCCGTCCTCATCGAGCACATAGGCAACGCCACCAGACATGCCCGCGGCAAAATTGCGCCCTGTGGGCCCCAGAACGACGACAACGCCACCTGTCATATATTCGCAGCCATGATCGCCAACGCCCTCGACCACGGCCACAGCACCGGAATTGCGCACGGCAAAGCGTTCACCGGCGACACCGCGAAAATAGCACTCGCCTTCAATCGCCCCGTAAAGCACGGTGTTGCCGACGATGATCGAATCCTCGGCGACGATTTTCGCGTCGCCCGATGGACGGATAATGATCCGGCCGCCCGACAGCCCCTTGGCGACATAATCATTGGCTTCACCGACAAGCTCGAAGGAAATGCCACGCGACAGGAACGCACCGAAGGATTGACCAGCGGTACCGGTCAGTTTTACGCAAATCGTGTCATGCGCCAGCCCCTTATGGCCGAAGCGCCGTGCCACTTCGCCCGACAGCATTGCACCTGCTGAACGGTCGGTATTGCGGATTGGCGTTGTGATTGTAACCTTGCGGCGCGCATCAAGCGCCGGGGCAGCCTGCGCAATCAGCCGGTGGTCAAGTACATTATCGATCGGGTGCTGTTGAAGCCTTGTATGCCGCAGTTCTTCGCGTGGCACGTCGGGCTTGTAAAAGATGCGCGAGAAGTCGAGACCCCGTGCCTTCCAGTGCTCGATCATTGCCTGTCTTTCGATCAGGCCGGTCTCACCGATGATTTGATCGAGTTTGTGAAAGCCCATGGCGGCAAGGATTTCACGCACCTCCTGCGCCACATAGAAGAAGTAGTTGACGACATGCTCCGGCGCGCCCTTGAAACGCTTTCGCAACACCGGATCCTGCGTCGCTACGCCCACCGGACAGGTGTTCAAATGGCATTTTCTCATCATCACGCAGCCAGCCGCAATCAATGGCGCGGTGGCAAAGCCGAACTCGTCGGCTCCCAAAAGTGCGCCGATGACAACGTCACGTCCGGTGCGCAAGCCGCCATCGACTTGCAATGCCACACGCGAGCGCAAGCCATTCAGCACCAGCGTCTGCTGGGTTTCGGCAAGGCCAATTTCCCATGGGCTACCGGCATGTTTGAGCGAGGTCAGCGGCGACGCACCCGTGCCGCCATCATAGCCGGCAATAGTGATGTGGTCGGCGCGCGCCTTGGCGACACCCGCCGCCACAGTGCCCACACCCGCCTCCGACACCAGCTTGACCGAAATATCGGCAGAAGGATTGACATTTTTCAGATCAAAAATAAGCTGCGCCAGATCCTCGATCGAATAGATGTCATGATGTGGCGGTGGCGAGATCAGGCCGACGCCCGGCGTCGAATGCCGTGTCTTGGCGATGGTGGCATCCACCTTGTGGCCGGGAAGCTGGCCGCCCTCGCCGGGCTTGGCCCCTTGCGCCACCTTGATCTGGATGACGTCGGAATTGACCAGATATTCGGTGGTGACACCGAAGCGGCCCGAGGCCACCTGCTTGATCGCCGAACGCTCGGGATTGGGCGACCCATCCGGGAGCAAGGCGTAACGGTCCGGCTCTTCGCCGCCCTCGCCGGTATTCGATTTGCCACCAATACGGTTCATGGCAATGGCAAGCGTCGTATGCGCCTCGCGGGAAATCGAGCCGAACGACATCGCCCCGGTCGAAAACCGCCTGACAATGGAGGCGGCTGGCTCAACCTCATCGAGCGGCACTGGCGTACGGCCATTTTCCTTGGCCATTTTGATGCTGAACAGGCCGCGAATGGTGCGCGCCCTTGCCGCTTCGTCATCGATCTGGCGCGAGAATTCCTTAAAAGTCTCCCATGAGCCGCTGCGCACGGCATGTTGCAGCGAGGCGACCGCATCCGGCGTCCACATATGTTCTTCACCGCGCATGCGGTAGAGATATTCACCACCGACTTCCAGCGCATGTTTCAGCACCGGATCGTCGCCAAAAGCCTGTGTGTGGCGGCGCACTGTCTCGGCACACATTTCGGCCAGGCCAATGCCTTCAATCGCGGTCGCCGTTCCGGTGAAATATTTTTCGACGAAAGCCGATGACAGGCCGACAGCGTCAAAAATCTGCGCGCCGCAATAGGATTGATAGGTCGAAATGCCCATCTTGGACATCACCTTCAATATGCCCTTGCCGATCGACTTGATGTAGCGGGCAACCACCTCCTGTTCCTCGATTTCCGGCGGGAAGCGGCCCTTGCGGTGCATGTCGATCAGCGTGTCGAAGGCAAGATAGGGGTTGATCGCCTCCGCGCCATAACCGGCAAGGCAGCAGAAATGGTGAATCTCGCGCGGCTCACCCGATTCCACCACCAGTCCGACCGAGGTACGAAGCCCCTTGCGGATCAGATGCTGGTGGACGGCGGCTGTTGCCAGAAGTGTGGGAATATCGATGCGGTCCGGCCCGATCTGCCGGTCGGACAACACGATGATGTTATAGCCACCGGCGACTGCCGCTTCAGCGCGCTCGCACAGCCGCTCGATGGCAGCGGGCATGCCTTGCGCCCCTTCGGTGACGGCATAGGTAATGTCGATGGTCTTGGTGTCGAAGTGGTCTTCGGTGTGGCCGATGGAGCGGATTTTTTCCAGATCGGCATTGGTCAGGATCGGCTGGCGCACCTCCAGCCGCTTCCTGCGCGACGAGCCGACGAGATCGAAAATGTTGGGTCGTGGCCCGATGAAGGAGACGAGGCTCATCACCAGTTCCTCGCGGATCGGGTCGATGGGCGGGTTGGTCACCTGCGCAAAATTCTGCTTGAAATAGTCATAAAGCAGTTTTGGCTTGTCGGACATTGCCGCAATTGGCGTATCTGTACCCATCGAGCCGATTGCCTCCTGACCGGTAGTGGCCATTGGTGACATTAGAAGTTTTAAATCTTCCTGCGTGTAGCCAAAGGCCTGCTGACGATCGAGCAGCGACACGTCCGTGCGCGGAGCACGTGGTTCGACGGGTTTCAGTTCTTCCAGAACAAGCTGGGTGTTGCTCAGCCACTGGCGGTAGGGGTGACGGGTTGCAATCCCGGTCTTGATCTCGTCATCGGGAATGATGTGACCCTGATCAAGATCGATCAGCAGCATGCGACCCGGCTGCAACCGCCATTTTTTTACAATCCTTTCTTCGGCCACCGGCAGCGCGCCTGCTTCGGAGGCCAAAATCACCCGGTCATCGTCGGTAACGATATAGCGGGCAGGGCGCAGGCCATTGCGGTCAAGCGTTGCGCCGATCTGGCGACCATCGGTGAAGGCGACCGCCGCCGGTCCGTCCCACGGCTCCATCAAGGCGGCGTGATATTCGTAGAAAGCGCGCCGGTTAGAATCCATCAGCCGGTTGCCGGCCCAGGCTTCCGGGATCAGCATCATCATGGCGTGGGCAAGGCTGTAGCCGCCCTGCCAGAGAAATTCGAGCGCATTGTCGAAACAGGCGGTGTCGGACTGCCCCTCATAGGAAATCGGCCACAGCTTGGCGATGTCGTTGCCGAACAGTTCGGAATCGACCGATGCCTGCCGTGCCGCCATCCAGTTGACATTGCCGCGCACGGTGTTGATCTCGCCATTATGGGCGACCATGCGGTAGGGATGCGCCAGCTTCCATGACGGAAAAGTGTTGGTCGAAAAGCGCTGGTGAACGAGGATCAGCGCCGTCTCAAAACGCGGATCGGCAAGATCGCGGTAATAGGCTCCGACCTGAGAGGCCAGAAACATGCCCTTGTAGACGATGGTGCGCGATGACAGCGAAACACAATAAGCGCCGATGTCGCGATTGTCATTTTCGGCGTAGATACGCCCTGAAATCACCTTGCGCAGGATGAAAAGCCGCCGCTCATAGTCATCATCATTGGCAATGCCTTCCGGGCGGCCAAAAAATACCTGCCGATGACAAGGCTCACTGGCAGCAATGTCTGAAGCCTTTGATAGCAAGGAGTTATCGATCGGCACGTCGCGAAAACCCAGAAGCGGCACGCCTTCGGATTGTGCTGCTTCTGCAATCACATCCTCAATATGGATGCGCATTGCAGTATCCTGCGGCATGAACCAGTAACCGATGGCATAGTGGCCGGGTGGCGGAAGCTGTATATTTTGTTCCGCCATCACCTTGCGGAAAAAGCGATCGGGAAGCTGGACGAGCACGCCCGCGCCGTCGCCCATCAGCGGGTCAGCTCCGACCGCACCGCGATGGGTCAGGTTTTCCAGCATGATGAGCCCGTCGCGCACGATCTGGTGCGACTTTATATTTTTCATCTGGGCGATGAAGCCAACACCGCAGGAATCATGCTCGTTGCGTGGATCGTAAAGACCGTGGGCTTTTGCTGCGCGGATGGGTTCGGTGCGGGTGCTGGCGGTGGTTTTGGTGCGGTTGCTGGCGGTGGTTTTGGTGCGTCCCGTCCGCGCCTGAGCCGTCGCTACAGGTGGCGTCCGATGTATCATCGCCGTAGTCCTTCCATCGCTATATCTATGTCGTTTCCACTCTGCCGGATGAGCACCGGCATCGGGGTGCAAGGCCCGCCTGCTGCGCGGGATTCATCGGAACGTTGAACACGCCCGCAGCCCGACTGTTGCAGTGGGGCAATAAGTCAGCATTGCTGCCCTATAAAATAAATGTCACAGGAGCAGATCATGCGCAAGATGGAAAGATAAAAAAATCTGGCATGAAACGAAATTTAAGTATGAAAAATTTAGTCAGGACGATCTTTTCGGTCTTGGGGCAACAGGCGTTCTGACCGGAGCAAAGTGTGGCAGGTCCATCAACTTGCGCTAAATTTCTGGCAATAGAAGCTCGGCGCTTCGATCAATCCCTGAGCCGATGGAATTTACTCCGGCTTTCTCATTAGAGCATTTCTGCGACGCCAGACGGTTCCGTCTGTACTCACAAAATGCTCATTCAAAGTGTTAGAGCGTCCTTTGTGCGTCCGATTGGACGCACGGCGCTCTAGTAAATCGCCACAAGCCGCTCTGCCACTGTGTGAACGGAAACGTCAGCATCATAGACGCTGCTTAGCAGTTCATCGGTCATGATCTTTTGCGGGGGGCCATGCTCTATGACCGCACCATTCTTCATGATGATGATGTGGTCGCAATAGGCTGCCGCCATATTGATGTCGTGTAGAACCACCACCACCGTTTTGCCAAACTGATGCGCCGTGTCGCGGATCAGTTGCATGATCGTGATGGCGTGCTTGATGTCGAGATTGTTCAGGGGCTCGTCGAGTAGCATGTAGTCGGTATCCTGACAGACGACCATGGCGATGAAAGCCCGCTGACGCTGGCCGCCTGACAATTCGTCGAGAAAACGCTCAGCCAGCTTCTCAAGCCCAAGGAACCCGATGGCGCGCTCGACATGCGCCTTGTCATTGGGCGTGTAGCGGCCTTTTGAATAGGGATAGCGACCGAAGGTGACAAGTTCGCGCACCGTCAAGCGTGCCGACATATGGTTATCCTGACGCAGAAACGACAGCCGCCTGGCGATGACGTCGCCCGGTGTGGTTGCAAGATCAAGGCCATCGACGCGCGCGCTGCCGCCATCAGCCTTGAGCAGGCGCCCGAGGATCGACAGAAGCGTCGATTTGCCTGCTCCATTGGGGCCGATGATTGCCGTGACACCTGATTTGGCCAGTTGCACTGACACGCTATTGAGAACGCAGGTGTCACCATAGGTTTTGGTAAGGGCTTCGACTTCGATCAACGTGCGGCTCCACGAATGACAAGGAGAAGAAAGACAATGCCACCGGCAAACTCGATCACCACCGACAAGGCTGTGTCGAAACCAAACACACGTTCAAGGATGGTCTGCCCGCCAACAAGGAAAATAATGGCCAGCAGTGCTGCAGTGGGGAGAAGGACTGCGTGACGTGCCGTTGGCATCAGCAGATAAGCGAGATTGGCAACAAGCAGGCCAAAAAAACTGACCGGCCCTACCAGTGCTGTTGATATCGCAACCAGCAAGATTACCAGCAGCAGCGTACCCGACACGATCAGATGATGATTGATCCCGAGCGCAATTGCGTGCTCACGCCCCAGCGCCAGCACATCGAGTTTTGGCAACAGCCACCAGATGGCAGTACAGCAGGCGCCAAGGATTGCAGCTGAAAGTGTCAATAAGACCGGGTCGATGCTGTTGAAGCTTGCAAACAGCCGGTCTTGAAGGATGAGAAACTCGGTTGGATCGATAATCCGTTGCAAAAAGCCGGAAATCGAGCGAAACAGCACACCAAATACAATGCCAACCAGTAACAATAGATGCAGGCTGCGCGCCGTGGTTGCAAACAGCCAGCGATATAACAAGCTGGCGAATAACAGCATGGCGCCGGTCTCGGCGACAAACATCAGCCGCTTGTCAAAGCCTGAAACACCGGCTGCGCCAAAGATAAACACCAGAATTGTCTGGAGTAGCGCATAAAGTGCATCAAACCCCATGAGTGACGGGGTAAGGATACGGTTGTTGACGATTGTTTGAAATATCACCGTTGACAGCGCGATGGCGACTGCAACCAGAAGCAATCCCGCCAGCTTCACCCCGCGAAATGGCAGCACGAATGACCAACTGCCGCGCGCGCCAAGCGTCATGAACAGGATTGACGCCAGCAAGCTGGTCACCGCCAAAATGGCAAAGACCAGTGTTATCCTGTGGCTGCGGGCTTCAGGCGACACGGGCCCGGCTCCGCAACAGCAGATAAAGGAAACAGGCGCTGCCAAGCACGCCCATGGTTGCGCCGATGGGGATTTCGTAAGGGGCGATGATGATCCGGCCAACAATATCACAGGCCAGAACCAGCCCGGCTCCCATTAGCGCGACCAGTGGCAGGGAACGGCGCGCATTGTCACCAACCATCAGGCTCACGATGTTGGGCACCACCAGACCGAGAAATGGGATCATCCCGACCGAAACCAGCACCGAGGCGCTGACCAGTGACACAATCACCAGCCCGAGTGTGATGATGACGCCGTGATTGACGCCAAGATTGGTGGCAAAGTCCTTGCCAAGCCCGGCAACCGTAAAGCGGTCGGCAGCTATATAAGCCAGAATGACCATTGCGCCTGAAAGCCACAGCAATTCGTAGCGACCGCGCAGGACAATGGAAAAATCCCCGGTCGTCCATGCACTGAGCGACTGAAGCAGGTTGTAACGGTAGGCAAAAAAGGTGGTCACCGCACCGATGACGCCCGACAGCAGGATGCCAACCAGCGGCACCATCAGGATTGAGCGCAACGGGATGGCCTGCAACAAGCGCAAGAAAAGAGCCGTGCCGAGCAGCGCGAAGAATGCCGCCACCAGCATGCGCCCGATCACCGGCATGTCCGGCACGAACAGCACCACCATCAGCATGCCGAAACTTGCCGATTCCATTGTGCCGACGGTTGAAGGTTCGACGAAGCGATTGCGCACCAGCATCTGCATTAACAGCCCGGCAACCGCCATTCCAGCCCCTGCCAGAACAAGGGCAAATGTTCGTGGCAAGCGACTGGCCAGCAGCAATTGCATCGAGCGGCCTTCAAGCCCTTCTGCCCAAAGCGAGCGCAAGGAGACATCGCTGACGCCGACAAACAGGCTGATGACAGCAAGCGCCAGAATCACAGTGGGTGCTATAAAAACACGGATGCTCTTCATCGGGTTACACGGCTTGCCTTAAATGGCAATGCCGGCCTGAAGGCCGGCGCTGCACAGGTTTTCTTGAAATGGGAAAGGTCAGTTTTTGGCGAGCGCCTCAGCAATTTGATCGATGCTGATACTCATGGCGGTGAGGCCGCCACCAACCAGATACCAGCTGACCGGATCGAGATAGACGACCTGATTTTTTTGCCATGCAGTGGTCTGGTTCACCAGTTCATTGTCGAGCATCTGGCTGGCCGCAACTCCCTCGCGCCCGATGGCCGCATCACGGTCAACGACAAACAGCCAGTCCGGATTGGTTTCCAGAATAAACTCGTTGGAAATTGCCTGGCCATGCGTACCGGTGTCCAGCCCATCAACCGCGGGCTTGAAGCCGTAATCGGAAAAGACCACATCGAAGCGCGATCCCGGTCCGTGCGCACTCATGCGCCCGCCAGTGGTAATCATTACCAGCACATTGCCTGCGTTTTCGGCTGAAGCTGCCAAGCCTGCCAGCGAGGCGTCGAGTGCGGTGACAGCCTTGGCAGCTTCAGCCTGCTTGCCAAAAATTTCACCCAGCGTCACGGCATTCTGCTTGGCGCTGGCGAAAAAATTGGTGCGGTCAACCGTCAGGTCGATGGTTGGCGCCAGCCTGGACAGCTCTGCATATTTCGGCGCAGAGCGACCGCCAACGATAATCAGATCCGGCTCTAGCGCAGCAACCGCCTCGTAATCCGGCTCGAACATCGTGCCGATATTGGCGATGTCGGAATCTGCATATTTTTGTAAATAAGATGGCAAAATACCGGTAGGCAGGCCGTCAATTTCGACGCCGAGCACGTCCAGCGTATCCACAACAGCAAGGTCGAACACGACGATCTTTTGCGGCACGCCGTCGATGTTGGTTTCGCCCTGTGCGTGTTTAACCGGTGCAGCGTAACCGAGCGTGACCGCCGACAATGTCAGCGCCAGTGCTGAAAGGAAGGTTTTGACATTCATAGGACTATTCCATCTGGATGGTTGATCAGGATTTGGCTGTCACATAGAGTGTTGATGCCGACCCTGGTAGAAAAACAATTGCTGAAGTCGTATTTTGCCGCGATATCCATCACGCAATATTTGGCATCCGGTTCAGATCGGCGTCTTTTGCATTCTGGCCCCAGGCACCAGAGGCTGCTGCTGCGGCAAGGCAGGTGTTGAGCAGAAGGGCTTTGATTAGGCCGTTTTTTGGCTGGCGCAACGCTGAAGAGGAAATTTCGACCATAAAAGTCCTGTCTGCTCTTTATTGGTGAGTAAAGTCCTCATATTAATGAGAGACAGGCTGGTCAACATCTAAATCTTAGAACGATTCCAGATTCAGGATTATGCAACACTCATCGCCAAGACGGAGATTTTCTCCCCAAACAGGGTTCTCGTGAGACTACTGTTTCCGGTTCCCGGATAAGCAGAGCATTTCCTGTTGCACTCGATGCGCTGTGTGTTGAGGGTAGCGTCACGCGGGCGGCCAAGGGGTGGTCTCGACACCGTTTGCTGAAAATTTACGTGGCCGTGTCCAGTTTATTGGTGGAGCTGAGGGGGATCGAACCCCTGACCTCGTCATTGCGAACGACGCGCTCTCCCAGCTGAGCTACAGCCCCATCAATGAGAATGATGCATTTATGAGAGCGGGGCAGAAAGTGTCAAGCAGCCAATTTATCCAACTGCATTCGTTTGCAGTTCACAAGGACTTGTCGGCTACTCCTGCAATGGTTACATGTCGCAAATAATCGGAGACCGGCATGATCGCCCTTATCAATACCCTTCTCATGGCGCTCAACCTTTACTGGTGGGTTATCATTCTTTCTGCCGTTTTTTCCTGGCTTTACGCATTTAATGTCGTCAATCCGCGCAATCGGTTTGTGGGGGCTGTCGGCAATACGCTGTTTCGTTTGACCGAGCCGGTTTTGCAGCCGATCCGCCGTTTCATGCCCGATCTTGGCGGTCTCGATATTTCGCCGATTATTGTTCTTTTGGCGATCTTCTTCCTGCAGCAATTCCTGATTACCAGCGTAGCGCCGCTGTTTTATTAGAGCCGGTGCTGGACCTGCCCTGCAAACTGCGTGATGACGGCCTTGATCTTTATGTGAGGTTGACGCCCAAATCGTTAAAAGATGAGCTGGGTGGCGTGGAAGCTTCGGCTGACGGCAAGATATATGCCAGGGCGCGCGTGCGGGCAGTGCCGGAAAAGGGGGCGGCCAATGTGGCGCTGGAAAAGCTGCTGGCAAAAACCCTTAAGGTGCCCGTCTCAAATGTTAATCTGGTGGCAGGCAGCACTGCCCGGCTCAAGACAGTGCGTATTCAAGGTGATGCGCAAGATTTGCAACAGAAATTGAAACAGGCCCTGTCAGAATAACAGGGCCTGTCTGGTTCCTTACTTTGCCGTGCGGGCGCGCTCAAGACCTTCCACAATCATCTGGCGGGCGCGCTCTGCACCATGCCAGCCACCGATCTTGACCCATTTTCCGGGTTCCAGATCCTTGTAGTGGGCAAAGAAATGGGCGATCTGCTCAAGCGAAATTTCCGGCAGATCGGTATAATCGTGCACATTTTCATAGCGTCTGGTGATGTGCGGTGAGGGAACGGCAATGATCTTTTCATCCTGGCCGGCATTGTCTTCCATGATCAGGACGCCGATTGGTCGCACATTGATGATGCAGCCTGGAATGAGGGCACGGGTGTTGCAGACCAAGACGTCCACCGGATCACCGTCGCCGGAAAGCGTGTGAGGAATAAAGCCGTAATTTCCCGGATAGCGCATCGGCGTATAGAGAAAGCGGTCGACAAAAAGGGTGCCTGCCTCCTTGTCCATCTCATATTTGATCGGTTCGCCGCCGACGGGAACTTCGATGATGACGTTGACATCTTCCGGCGGATTGTTTCCCGGCGATATGGCGTCGATGCGCATGTCTTGAGCCTCTTGGGGTTTGTTTGATTGGCAGGGTTTTGGGCAGCTATGACCTTGCGGGTCGCAATAGCGGGGCTTGAGGGCAGACGCAATGCGACGGAACGCACCGACTGTGAATTTTGATATATTTTTCAGAAACGGCTTAATCCCAGATGAAGGCGATTTTCTTCAAGGCCCTGTGCTCAAAGACTTCGACGCCTTCCGCCATATCCTTGCCACCGGCGCCAGCATAAAAAGCAAGCGCATTGGTGTTTTCTTCCAGTACCCAGACAACGAGCCCTTTCATCCCGTACCGGGTCAAATGGCTGCGGGCCGCCGCAAACAGACGGCTGCCAAGGCCGATGCCCTGATATTCAGGGCGCAGGTAAAGTTCATAGATTTCACCCTGCTGGGGCAGTTTGCGGGCACGGTTGCGGCCGATGGTGGCGTAGCCGGCAATGACGCCACCGATTTCCAGAACCAGCACGGTGGCGGTGCGGTGGATGGCGTTGGCCCACCAGTCGCTGCCTCTGCGGTTGATCATCAAGGTCAGTGATTTATGCGGGATGATCCCGGCATAAGCGCCTTGCCAGGCTTCCAGATGTACGTCGGCGATTGCAGCAGCGTCGTGCGGTTTGGCCTTGCGAATATCGATCGTCAGGGTTTTCATGATTTGTTAACCATAATCGCCTGTCAAACGAACGCAAGCCTTGTGCCTGGAGCATTTCTTGCAGTCAGATGGAAATATTTGGCGTCACAATAATATAGAAAAATGCCCTCGATTGAAGATTGTCGTGGTATGGCGTTATGGGACGAAGAAGGCAGGGCTTTAAAGTTTGGGAATCTGCGCCATGGCCACAGATGAAAACAGGCGGCAGCAACAGGAATCACACCGTATCCTGAAAGACATCGCGGCCGAATCTGCTTCGGCCGGGGCGCCTCTTGCGGGGCGGGCGGCAAAAAAGACGGGTGACCCCGGCCAGTTGGATCCTGTTGAAGACTGGGGTATGCGCATTGGCCGGGTGCTGGGCATGGCGCTCACAATCGGGATGGCGATCTGGCTGATTCGTCTCATTTTCAGCAATGGGTAGAATATGAGCACAGATTTGCCGGAGCCCAAACAGGCTGTCATCGTCATTTCCAGCCATGTGGTGCGCGGTACGGTGGGCAACCGGGCGGCTGTTTTTGCGCTGGAGGCGCTGGGCTTTCCGGTCTGGGCGGTGCCGACCGTCACTTTACCATGGCATCCCGGACATGGCCCCGGCACAAGGATTGTTGCGCCACCGCAAGAATTTGCTTCATTGTTGAAAAATCTGGAAGATTCACCCTGGCTGGGTGAGGTCAAGGGTGTGCTGTCCGGCTTTCTGGGGGATTACCGGCAGGCACAGGCGGTGGCCTCATTGGTGGGGGCGGTCAAGGCGCGCAACAGCCAGGCCCTTTATGCCTGCGATCCGGTGATCAGCGACAAGAACGGGCTTTATGTGCCGCAGCAATTGGCCGAGGCCATGCGCGATCAACTCGTGCCGCTGGCCGATATTGTCACGCCCAACCGCTATGAACTGGCCTGGATGGCCGGGCGCGATCTGCCGGATCGTGTCGCGCTGGCCAAGGCGGCGCGGGCTTTGTGCGCCAAAACCATGCTGGTGACTTCTGCTCCATCACGGGCAGCGGGACGGATTGGCAATCTTCTGGTTGAGGGCACACAGGAAATATTTGCAGAACACGACCTGATTGCCGACCCGCCCAATGGTGTTGGCGATCTGACTGCAGCGCTTTATCTGGCCCGGCTGCTTGGCCGGTTTACCTCTGCTGGCGCGCTACGGGCCACGACAGCCTCGGTTTATGAACTTCTGCAAAGAGCATCCTTGCGCGGCAGCAATGAATTGCAGATCGAGACCGATGCCCACAGCCTACTGCATCCTTCAGCCGAGGTGGCGCTTCAGCATGAAAGGCATGCCTGCTGAGGTTTTGCCCTGTGCTTACGTCAGGGCTGGTTATTTGTGTTTGCGCAAAGTCACGCATCTGTAAAGCCGATAGGCTTTGCATGATGTCATGATTAAAGGCGCTCTTGCGATGTCCTTCTCAAAGCAGAACCAGCCCAGATCATTTGATGTTTCCATCTTCTTTTGAGCAAGGTCTTGATAGCAGGAAGGACCCGCGCGGCGCATGGCCACCAATATGAAATATCGGGATGACATGAGCATGAATGAAATCATGCGGCAATGGCCAGCCACCATTCGTGTCGTGCTCGATCATGGCTTGTTATGCGTTGGTTGCCCGATAGCGCTTTTTCACACGGTTGATGATGCAGTTCGTGTTCATGGAATTGATGGTGAAGAATTTCGCAAGGCGTTGATGGAAGCCATTGAAGGTTAGGTTCTTCCTTCGGCCAGCAGAAGCAGTGCATGCGGGTCGGTAATGTACACTTGCATCCGCCCGCCACTAACCAGTTTTTTTGTCTCCCATGCGGTCAACAGTCTGCTGACTGTGTGCAATGTGGTGCCGGTCATTTCAGCAATGTCCTGGCGGGAAATGGGAAAATCGATCAGGATTCCGTTGTCTGTTTTGCGTCCCGATTGATGCGCCAGCCGCAGCAAGGCATGGGCCACCCGCCGTTCAACCTGCTGGGTGGCCATCTCGATCACCTGTGTCTGCACATCGTTTAAGCGCACACCGACCATTTTATAGGTGTTGAGACCAAAGCCCGGCCATTTTTGTACAAACTCATTCCACAACTGGCCATTCCATATCAGCACAACGCAATCCAGAACCGCCAGGGCTGTTGCCGGATAGGTATCGCGCCCCAGCGCCTGGGCAATGCCCATCAATTCACCGGGCATGATATAGCGCATGATAACCTGCTGGCCGTCAGGCGTTGTCTTGAGAACGCGCACCCGCCCATCAAGCAGCAGGAAAAAGGATTGCGCCTCCTGATCCTGTTCAAAAATGGCAGCCCCTTCCGCAACACGGCTGGATCGGGCGCTTTGGATAATATGAACCAGCGCATCCGGCTCCAGCGCTTCAAAGGGCGGCAAATCGGCAATCAGGCAGGGGTCAAGGCGATTCAATCTGCATCTCCAAATGAGCGCCGGACTTTCTCACGTCACGCTTTCGACAACAAGCTCTCGTATCAGTATCTGCATATGCGCTGTGTTTGTATTTTCGCAAAGTTGCATGTGGTTGTTCACGCTATATATATCTTATCGTCAGACGGGTCCGAATTCTGGATGAGGCCTGAAAGGCTGGACAAGAAAGGAAGAAATCATGAAAAAAATACTTCTCGCTGCAGCACTTGCCTCGGGAATGCTGGCTATTTCTGCGCAGGGTGCGGCAGCGGCTGAACATGAGGTCCAAATGCTCAACAAGGGCGAGAAGGGCTCAATGGTGTTTCAGCCTGATTTTGTCCGGGCCGAGCCGGGCGATACGATCCGCTTTGTGCCGGTCGATAAAGGCCATGATGCCGAGTCGATCAAGGGAATGCTCCCCGAAGGAGCCGAGCCTTTCAAGGGCAAGATCAACGAGGAAATCGTCATTACCGTTGATAAGGAAGGCGTTTACGGTGTCAAATGCACGCCGCATTACGGCATGGGCATGGTGATGCTGATCAGCGTTGGCGCACCGGTCAATCTGGAAGAAGCCAAGGCTGTCAAGACGCCGGGCAAGTCGAAGAAGGTGTTTGCGGAATTGTGGGATATGGTCCCGTCTTCCTAAAGCATTTTGTGAGTACGGATGGTACCATCTGTGCCCACAAAAAATGCTCTAGCATAAGTTTTTTGTGGGCAGGTGGACTGTGAAGGTTGATCCCTTGCCGGGTTCCGACTGGATGGACAGTCGGCCCTGATGGCGTGTGAGAATATGCTTGACGATGGCAAGTCCCAGACCTGTGCCCTTGCGTGACTGGGTGGTTTGCGTATCGATGCGATAAAAACGCTCGGTCACGCGGGGAATATGTTCTTCGGCAATACCGGGTCCAAAATCACGGACGGCGACCTCAATTCCGGGATGGGGAGGCGTGTTGCTGCTAGTGATGGTGACAATGATGCGTTCGCCGTCACGCCCATATTTGCAGGCATTTTCCAAAAGATTTTGAAACACCTGATAAAGCTCGTCATGGTCGCCGGCTGTCTGTGTGGGGCTGTCAGTAAAGTCACATTCAATGACAAGGCCGCTTTCCTCCGCAAGAGGTTTCAGCGAATTGAGGACGCTTTTAACAATCTGCTTTATATCAACCAGCGTGCCGGGTTTGAGATTGGGTTTCATCTCCAGCCGTGACAGCGACAACATGTCGTCAATCAGACCAGCCATGCGCCCGGTCTGGTTTTGCATGATCTGAAGAAACTGCTCATGCGCGGCCGGATCATTGCGGGCGGGGCCTTGCAAGGTTTCGATAAAACCGGCAATCGAAGCCAGCGGTGTGCGCATTTCATGGCTGGCATTGGCAATGAAGTCGGCCCGCATCCGGTCGATGCGGCGCGCTTCGCTCTGGTCCTTGAACATCAGCACATAAAGCTGTGAACCATGTCCGATCGCAGATGCGGTGGCCTGATAAACACGTTCGACCGGCAGCTTGTTGGTAATATCGGCAGATTGCGAGCCATTATTGGCCAAAACTGTTTCAATCAATATCTGCATTTCCGGCGAGCGAAATTTGAGTTGCAGCGCCATGCCTGCGCGCAGATCGCCAAAAGCTTCCTGCGCTGCTGCATTGGCATGGATAATGGCGGCATTCTCATCAAAGATGATCAAAGGGTCTGTTACGGCTGCTGCAAGATTTTCTGCCGACAGGTCTTGCAGCTTGTCGGTTCTGGGGGTGGTTGCATGTTTCCTGCCGGTCTTTTTTGCATGAGTTTGAAAGCCGGTTTTTTGCAGGGCTGTGCGCCACATATTATGCAGGAAATGCCCTGGAGCATGTTTTTGTCGGCTGTTTGAATCGGCCAAGATGCTTCTCGTTAAATTCTTGTTTGCGTCGCATATGCGCTGCGTCAGGCAATTGTATGAACCTTACTATATGAAAGGTCTGTGACAAGAAGCTGTGGGATCGTGCAAAGTCGACAATTTTTCAGACGGCGGCGTCATGGCCTCATGCGGGGTCTTTTCCCATTTGAATGGCTGACGCCACAAGTGCCAGATGGCCCGCCAGCCTGCCAGCGACATCATCACCCAATAGACCGGGGTCAAAAACACGATCCTCCAGAAACCGTGCTTTTGTGGTGGGTGCAGGGTGCGCCAGCCCAGCAGCAGGAAAGCAAAATAGCCAAGAGACACGTTGATCAGATCAAGGGCCATCAAGGCAGGAAAAAGGATTTCATTTGTCATGCCGAGCTGAAGGCGCAGGAAGAGAATGAAAAATGTTAGCAACAAGACCGGATGCAGGAGGATGGAGGCCAGCATTCCTGCAAACAGCACCTGTACTAGCAGGTAGGAAAAAAGGCCCAGATCGCGGCCCAGTGCAGCAGGGGTGCGCATATGGACCAGCCAGGTTTGCGCCCAACCCTTGAACCAGCGGGTGCGTTGGGGAATCCAGACCTTGAATTTGCGAGGAGCCTTTTCCCGGGTGGGAAGTGACAGGACATCAAGCCGGTAGCCAAAGCGGGCAAGCCTGACGCCCAGATCGGCATCTTCTGTCACGTTGAACGGGTCCCAGCCGCCGACAGCTTCCAGTGCTTCCCGGCGGAAATGGTTGGAGGTTCCGCCCAGCGGCAAAAAAAGCCCCATACGCGCCAGAAAAGGCAGCAATCCATAAAAAAGCGCCCGGTATTCAAAGGCGAACATGCGTGCCACAGCACTTTCATGGCCATTGGAAATTTCCAGCGGGGCCTGAAGAACTGCAAGTTTGGGACTGTTGCGCCGGAATTTTTCCCAGGCTTGCGCAAGTTGCAGGGGATGGGGCCAGTCCTCGGCATCATAAAGCACAATCAACTCGCCACTGGTCAGAGGCAGCGCATAAGAAAGCGCTTTGGGCTTGGTGCGCGGCCCGACAGGTGGCACTTCGATAATCTCGATATGGGCAGGCAAGGTGCGGGCGCGAAGGGCAGCCAATGTCTCAAGATCATCGGCTTCACAGACCAGTTTGATTTCCAGCCTGTCTCTCGGCCATATGATCCGCTCCAGTGCAGTGAGCAGATCAGGAACGATATTGGCTTCCTTGTAAAGCGCGACCAGCACCGAATAGACCGGTGCGTCAGTCCGGGGGAGGGGCGCGGCCTTGCTTTTTTCAAGGCGTGTCGAAAGAGCGGCCGTAATGCGCAAGATCACACAGGCAAGAAAGAACAAGGTTGCAAGCAGGTGAATAAAGGTAAGCACCTGCAAGGGCTTGAGCAGTATGGCAACGGGCAGCAATGTTATGAGCACACCCACCATATAACCCTGCCACGCATTGACAACGATATGGGCAGACATTTCAGGATGTCGATCGGCCAGACCTTTCGTGGCGATATGCAGCAGCATCGGGCGAGCGCGTTCAATCAGCGCGGCACGTAAAATGCTTTCATCGACAATCCGCACCCGTGGCGCCAGACGCGAATACTTGCGCAAACTGGCCTGCAAACGCTCAAGCCGGATTACTCTTGTCGATAGCAGGAAATAGACCTTGTCATCATCATGCAGATATCTGACAGGCAGGTGACTTTTATGTCTGCGCAGGAGCAGGCGAAGCTGTTCGTCGCTGACAAGAAAGCGGTGCGGGTCGATCGTATCGAGCCAGGCCAGTCCCAATTGCCCGGTGAATGCCCGGATATCTGCCGGGCATTGCTGGTCGTAATCTTCACCTCTGGCTTCACCTCTGGAAAGAGGCGCATCATCTTTGCCAATTCCATACATCATCCGAAGCATGACACCGCCTTGTCATGCAGGACCGGGTTTGTTCAGCTCTTTACATATATGCAGACAATAAATCCCCAGTCTGGATTGACCATCCAGACAGCCCCGCCATTTGAATTTATATATCTGACGATCAAGCTGCTTTTGATGAGTAAGTCTGAGTGAGGATCGCCAGATATACTTTATTTTTTTGCTTTACTGGCAAGACGCTAACATGGATTTTTATTTGATCAACAATAAAAAACCCCGCCTTGTGGCGGGGTTGTCCGTGGAAGCAGCCGGTGTCTGGATTATCGAGCGCGGCGGCGCTCGGAAGCTGGCTGGAAAGCCAGTCGCGCATGATAGGCGCAATAAGGGCCGGATTCACCTGCCTGATTGCCGCAGAAACTAAAGTCGTCAGAAAGAGGATCGCCATTTGGCCATTTGCAGGTCTGCTCGGTCAGTTCCGTCAGATCAAGGCGTCGTGAAATCGGCACAACAACATCATCGACAGGCCGGTTGTCCTGCCGCAGGACAGGTTTTGCATCGGGCTGTGCCTGCAAGGTTGTGGGCGCCACGCTGGCAGCGGCCCGCGCAGGGCTGGCAGCCGCGCGGGTTGCGGGTCTGGCTGCCGGTGCTGCCGATGCGGTCGCCTTTTTCTGGCGTGCGGGAGCAGTCGTTGCCCGGCCACGACCAGACAGTTTCATGCGGTGCACTTTTCCGATAACGGCATTACGGCTGACGCCGCCGAGCTGCCCGGCAATCTGGCTGGCGCTCAGGCCCTCGGCCCATAATTTCTGCAAGAGCTCAACACGCTCGTCAGTCCAACTCATAGACTGTACTCCTTTGAACAGACGGATTCCAGAATCCTTCCTCGTGCCAACAATAGCTGGTTGGACACCACATCTATGTGGAGGATGGGGGAGGCCGTACTAAATCTGGTTATGCCCGACCTATGAATACAATAGGTGTGGACTCCGTGACAAGAGTCTGCACCCGATCCCGAATCAGTTTTTGCAGTTTTCCCCAGCTTGCCTTGTCTTGCGGCCCGCCGGATCCGGAATATGGGCCGGAATATATGGGTATGAGCTTTCCATTGACAGAAACTTGCAAAACCCTGATAAACTGAAAAGGCCGCCGATTGGGCGGCTTTTTAGTTTCCGGTTTCGGAGAGATATATAATGAGCGGTTCGGCGCTTTACGACACTTTTGCCCGCATACCACTGGTTTTTGAACGTGGTGAGGGGTCGTGGCTGATAACGGAGAAGGGCGCGCGCTACCTTGATTTTGCTGCAGGTATTGCGGTCAATTCGCTTGGTCATGGCCATCCGCATCTGGTTGCGGCCCTGACAGAGCAGGCCGGCAAGCTCTGGCATCTGTCCAATCTTTATGAAATCCCCGAACAGACACGGTTGGCGCAGCGTCTGACCGATGCAAGTTTTGCCGATAAGGTGTTTTTTTCCAATTCAGGCGGCGAAGCGCTTGAATGCGCAATCAAGACCGCGCGCCGCTATCATTATGTCAATGGCCAGCCCGAGCGCTATCGGACCATCACCTTTGAAGGCGCCTTCCATGGCCGCACACTGGCAACGATCGCCGCTGGCGGCCAGCAGAAATATCTGGAAGGTTTTGGTCCGAAGGTCGATGGGTTCGATCAGGTTCCGTTTGACGATATGGACGCCCTGGCAAAGGCGATCACGGATGAAACCGCTGCCATTCTGGTTGAGCCGGTTCAGGGCGAGGGGGGCATCCGTCCCATTTCCTCACAATCATTGAAGCGTTTGCGCGAATTGTGCGACACGCACGGTTTGCTGCTGATCTATGATGAAGTGCAATGTGGTGTTGGGCGCACCGGCAAGCTGTTTGCCTATGAGTGGAGCGGTGTTGCCCCCGACATTATGGCTGTTGCCAAGGGTATTGGCGGTGGTTTTCCGGTGGCGGCTTGCCTTGCAACAGCAGAAGCGGCCAAGGGCATGACGGCTGGCGTGCATGGCACCACTTTCGGCGGCAATCCGCTGGCCATGGCGGTTGGCAATGCGGTGCTTGATGTGGTTCTGGCCGATGGCTTCCTTGATGAGGTCAAGCGCAAGGCGCTGCTGTTCAAGCAGGGATTGGCAGCCATTGCCGATGAGTTCCCGACGGCAATTGCGGAGATTCGCGGTTCTGGTCTGATGATGGGTCTGAAATGTGGCGTACCGGCTGCTCAACTCAATATGGCCTTGCGCACTGAAAAACTGCTGGCTGTTCCTGCCGGTGACAATGTCATTCGCCTGTTGCCGCCATTGACTGTGACGGATGAGGAAATCCAGCAGAGCCTTGGCCGGATCCGCGCTGCTGCGGAAACTGTCGCGAAAGCCCCTGCCGAAGCCAAGTGATCGGAAAGCCCTAGATGAGCCTACGCCATTTTACCGACCTGTCTGCCCTGTCTGCACAGGTATTGCGCGCCATGCTGGAGGATGCAGCCCGGCGCAAGGCGCGCCTCAAGGCCGGAGCAAGAACCCGGCCGCTTGACGGCAAGGTTCTGGCCATGATCTTCGACAAGCCCTCAACGCGCACCCGCGTGTCCTTTGATGTGGGCATGCGCCAGCTTGGCGGTGAAACCATCATGCTCACCGGCGCTGAAATGCAGCTTGGACGCTCCGAGACCATTGCCGATACTGCAAGAGTTTTATCACGCTATGTCGATGCCATCATGATCCGCACCATGGAGCATGAGCGCCTGATCGAACTGACCGAAAACGCCAGCGTTCCGGTCATCAATGCGCTGACCGATGATACGCATCCTTGTCAGATCATGGCAGACCTGCTCACCTATGAAGAGCATCGCGGCCCGGTTGCGGGGCGCACCTTTGCCTGGACGGGAGATGGCAATAATGTGCTGCATTCCCTGATGGAGGCCGCCGCGCGTTTTTCCTTCAATGTTAATGTTGCGGTGCCGCAAGGAAGCGAACCGGGACAGAAATATGTGGACTGGGCGCGTGACAATGGCGCAAAGATAACCTTCTTTTCGACGGCTGAAGAAGCGGTTGCCGGTGTCGATTGCGTGGTGACGGATGCCTGGGTGTCGATGAACCAGGAACACAGGGCGCGTGGCCATAATGTGTTTTTGCCGTTTCAGGTGAATGCGCAATTGATGGCCAGGGCCGCTCCTGACGCGCTGTTCATGCACTGCCTGCCTGCACACCGGGGCGAGGAAGTGACCGATGAGGTGATCGACGGGCCGCATTCGGTAGTGTTTGATGAGGCGGAAAATCGCCTTCATGTGCAAAAGGCCATTCTGGCCTGGTGCCTGGGGGCTGAAGAGGCTGCTTGAAACGGTTGAGATGCGTGCCTATCTCCGGCGCACCATCCCATAATCAAAGATGCCCTGCCGGTCCTTTATGAAAAGGAGCGGCTTTGTGGCCGGAGACAAGCCATGCCGGATCCCAGCCAAGTGAGCGGAAACAAAACCATGACCCGTGAGCCGAAACTCGGTGAATTCGGCCATGCGGGGGATGACCATGTCGTGCCTTTCGAGGTTGCGTCTCTGGATGTGCGCGGGCGTGCTGTCCAGCTTGGTCCCATGCTGGACGCTATCTTGTCGCGTCACGCTTACCCTGAGCCGGTGGCCCGGCTTTTGGCGCAGGCCAGTGTGTTGACGGTTTTGATGGGCACGTCACTGAAATTTCAGGGCAAATTCATTCTTCAGACCCGCACGGACGGGCCGGTCGATATGCTGGTTGCTGATTTCAGCACGCCGGATGCGCTGCGCGCCTATGCAAAATTTGATGCGGACAGGCTGGCGGCACTGGAGGCTGAAGGCAAGGCTGATGAGGTCAGCCTGCTGGGTTCGGGCGTATTGGCGCTGACCATTGATCAGGGCGCGCATATGCAGCGCTATCAGGGCATTGTGCAGCTTGACGGCATCACATTGGAAGAAGCCGCGCGCGTTTATTTCCGCCAGTCGGAGCAGATTCCGACAGATTTGCGTTTGTCAGTTGCCCGCCAGCTTCTTGCCGGGGGTGTCGAGCAATGGCGCGCGGGCGGCATGTTTGCGCAATTCCTGCCGCAAGCGCCGGAACGTATGCATATGCCCGATCTCAATGGCGGCGATGGCGATGAGGCCGATCATGGTGATCATCCGCAAGACGATGCCTGGCAAGAGCTTCTGGCGCTGCTTGGCACCATCGAGCCGACAGAGCTGGTTGACCCGATGGTTGGCGCCGAGCGCCTGCTGTTTCGCCTGTTTCATGAGCATGGCGTGCGCGTGTTTGACAAGGTGGAAGTCGCGGATCGCTGTTCTTGTTCCTCGGAGCGGATTGAGGGCATGTTGCGCGGCTTTACGGCTGAAGAAATTGCCGACAGCATCGAAAATGGCAGCATCCGTGTCGAATGTCAGTTTTGCTCAAAAGTTTATGAATTTGATCCGGCTGATTTTGGCTCTGTCGAAAATGAGAGCATTGTTGCGCCGTCAGACGGTTCCGTCTGACGGCGCAACAATGCGGTGAGAAAAAGAAGCTGGAGCAGTAGAAGCAGCTGTCGTCAGAACGCCCGCTGTTCTAAGCAGCTTGTCGCATCAGGCATGGCCAAATCCTGAGATAAATTCCAGTAACTTTGCAAATTTTGGGATTATCCATTGATCCGCAGGGCAGCTTGCCGGTAAACCACAATATCCCTTACCGAAAAGTGCTGCCAATATGACCAATCTGCCCGAACACCTCCTCCATGGATACCGCAATTTCATGCAGGGCCGCTATAGTGCCGAGAGCGGGCGCTATACTTCTTTGGCGCATGAGGGGCAGCACCCCGAAACCATGATCATTGCCTGCTGCGATTCGCGCTCGGCGCCTGAAACCATTTTTGATTGCGGGCCGGGCGAGCTTTTCGTGTTGCGCAATGTGGCCAATCTGGTGCCGCCTTATGAGCCCGATGGTGTGTTTCGCTCCACTTCGGCGGCCCTTGAATTTGCGGTGCAAAGCCTGCGGGTAAAAAATATTGTCGTCATGGGCCATGGCCGCTGCGGCGGCATCAAAGCTGCCCTTAACAATGGCGGTCCGCCGCTTTCGCCAGGTGATTTCATTGGCAGGTGGATGAGCCTGATCGGTCCGGCCGCCGAAACGGTTTCGACCAGCACGCTGATGACAGCCACGGAAAGGCAGACCGCGCTGGAGCGGATTTCGATCCGCTATTCGCTGGCCAATTTGCGCAGTTTTCCTTGTGTAAGCATTCTTGAAGGCAAGGGAAAGCTGACGCTTTATGGCGCCTGGTTTGACATCTCGACCGGCGAATTATGGGTGATGAACAAGGAAACCGGCGATTTCGAGCGACCCGAACTGGATTAGAACTGTTTGATCCCGGGCTTTTGAGACGCATGATCTTGTCTAAAAAGTCTGCAACTTTTTTTAGGATCAGGTTTAAGGCCCAAACTCTTTCCAGCGCCGCACCATCGGTAGCTCCATATTGAAAAGATCAAGAGCCCGGCCAACACTTTGGGTGACAATGTCATCCAGACTTTGCGGGCGGCTGTAAAAGGCTGGCACTGGCGGCATGATGATGGCGCCATTTCTGGTCGCCTGCGCCATCAGTTCGATATGACCGGCATGAAACGGCGTTTCGCGTAACATCAACACAACCGGCCTGCGCTCTTTCAGACAAACATCGGCAGCGCGCACAATCAGGTTGTCATTATAGCAATGGGCAATACCACTCAGCGTCTTGATGGAACAAGGCGCCACCAGCATTCCACAGGTTTGAAACGAACCGGAAGAAACCGCCGCACCAATATCGCGATAATTATGGATGACATCGGCCAGATCGCGTATCTGCGCCGGGCTGATGTCAATCTCTTCTTTTGCGGTTTGCAATGCCGCGGGCGAAATGATGGCGTGGGTTTCAATGTCTTGCACTTCGGCCAGAAGTTGCAGCGCCCGAACACCATATATGACACCTGACGCTCCGGTTATGGCAATAATGATGCGGCGCATATTCATTCCTTTGAAACGGCAATTTTAAAGAAAATCAACGCCGTCTGGAGCATTTTGCGAGTACAGATAGCACCATCTGGCGCAAGCACAAATGCGACTGGATAAAAGCAGAGCGCTTGTCCGCTCAGGCCTGATTTGTCATCATGCCCAAAATGCTGAAAATTCTCTTGTCACAGAATTCAGGCTGGCCTCAAAGGTGATCTCAAATGCCCCTGTCTCATGATCTGCAAAACGACCCCCTTTCAATTGGCGAGAAATGGCTGAAGGAGGGGCGAGATGTGGCGCTGGCAACCGTGGTTGAAACCTGGAACTCGGCGCCGCGTAGAACAGGCAGCCAACTGGTCATCGATGCAGACGGACATTTTGAAGGCTCTGTATCGGGCGGCTGCGTGGAAGGAGCCGTCATAACAGAAGCGCTTGACGTGATTGAGAGCGGGCAAGCAAAAATGCTCGACTTTGGCGTTGCTGATGAAACCGCATGGCAAGTGGGTTTGTCCTGCGGCGGGCGCATCCGGGTCTATGTGGAAAAGCTGGAATAAGGCTTTAAACTGTCTCGTTATCTTTCAAATGGTTGATCGCTGCCGTAGCCTGTGCAAAAGCAGGATCACACCAACAGCAGATATTCGAGACAAAAGCATGCTGGCACAAAATCGGACCGAACAGGATTTTCTGGGCAAGATGGAACTTCCCAGAGACACGCTCTATGGCATTCAAACAGCCCGGGCCCTGGAAAACTTTCCCATTACCGATGTACCGGTCAGCCATTATCCTGAACTGGTCGTGGCGCTGGCCATGGTCAAGAAAGCCTGCGCGCTGGCCAATCTGGATACACAGGTGCTTGAAAAGAGCCTGTGCGACGCCATTGTCGGTGCTTGCGACGAAATCATTGCCGGACAGCATCATCACTATTTTGCCGTGGACATGATTCAGGGCGGGGCGGGTACCTCAACCAATATGAACGCCAATGAGGTGATCGCCAATATCGCCTTGAAAAATCTTGGCGCACAGCCTGGCGACTATCACAGGCTTCATCCCAATGATCACGTCAATCGCTCGCAATCCACCAATGATGTCTATCCGACCGCCATGCATCTTGCCATACTGGCCCAATGCAAGGTGCTGACAATCGCCCAGGACCAGTTGCGTCAGGCTTTTGCCGACAAGGCAGCCGAATTTCGCGCAATCAACAAGGTCGGGCGCACCCAGTTGCAGGATGCGGTTCCCATGACGCTGGGCATGGAATTTGCCGCTTTTGCCTCGACAATCGAAAAAGACATCGCCCATATCGTGCAATTGAGCGAAGATCTGAAAGAAATAAACCTTGGCGGCACCGCCATTGGAACCGGCATCAATGCGCCTGAAGGCTATTCAAAAATTGTCGCCGCTCATCTTTCGCAGATCAGCAATTATCAACTGACCCCGGCCAGGGATCTCATTGAGGCCACCTCAGATGTCGGGGCTTTGGTCGCCTTTTCTTCCGGGTTGAAGCGCATTGCCCTAAAACTGTCGAAAATCTGTAATGATCTTCGCCTGCTCAGCAGCGGGCCACGCACCGGCCTTGGCGAAATCATGCTGCCTGCCGTTCAGCCCGGCTCTTCCATCATGCCGGGCAAGGTAAACCCGGTCATCCCCGAAGTCGTCAATCAGATCGCCTTTCAGGTCGTCGGCAATGATCTGACCGTGAGTTTTGCTGCCGAAGCCGGACAGATGCAATTGAATGCGATGGAGCCGGTAATACTGTTCAACATCCTGCAATCCACCCGGATTCTTACCCGGGGCATGAATGTCTTACGCCAGCGTTGTGTTGACGACATTGTGGCAGACACAAGACATTGCGATATGCTGGTCAATAACAGCCTGGTCGTTTCCACGGCTCTGGTGCCGAAAATCGGCTATGAAGAGGCCGCGCGTATTGCCCGTCTGGCTACAGATAATGGTTGTACGGTTGCAGAAGTCGTCGCCGATCTGGGGATCATGACGGCAGATGAATTTGCCGCGCTCAAACAACAGACATGGCTGGCACCCGCAAATTGATTGGTGTTGCATTCTTTTAGAGGTTTCACAGGCGCAATTTATGCTTTGCACTTTCCTGCCAGTCTTGAATCTGTAAAAAAGATCAGATGACAGACAAGGCGAATCGGCTCCTGTCGGGGCCGGTTTTCTTTTATCTTTATATTGGTGCCGCATCTTGGTGCGGTCGGGAGCGCAGTTGATGAAAATCGGGGCTTTGGCGGAAGATTTTACAGGCGAAAACAGGGTCGCACTGACCCCGGATTCGGCTGTGCAATTACAAAAACTGGGCCATGAGTGCCTGATCGAGGCAGGCGCGGGCGACAAGGCCGGTTTTCCCGACAGCGCCTATGAAGCAGCCGGTGTTGTCGTCGTGAACGGGCGCGAGGCGCTGGTCAACAGCGCCGATGTGCTGGTCAAGGTTTTGGCGCCGCAGCCGCAAGACATCGATTTGATGAAAAAAGGCCAGACGCTGATCTCGTTTTTCTGGCCAGCCCAGAACCCGGAACTTCTGGAGCAGGCCAAGGCCCGCGGTGTGACGGTTCTGGCCATGGATATGGTGCCGCGCATCTCGCGCGCGCAAAAAATGGATGCCTTGTCGTCGATGGCCAATCTGGCTGGCTATCGCGCCGTCATTGAAGCGGCCAATAATTTTGGCCGGTTCTTTACCGGGCAGGTTACCGCAGCAGGCAAGATTCCGCCCGCACGGGTGCTGGTGGTGGGTGCTGGCGTGGCCGGTCTTGCCGCCATTGGCGCCAGTGTCAGCCTTGGCGCCATCACCTATGCGTTTGATGTTCGCCCCGAAGTGGCCGAGCAGATTGAAAGCATGGGGGCGGAATTCGTCTTTCTGGATTTTGAACCGACACAGGACGGTTCTGCAAGCGGCGGTTATGCGCAACCCTCATCGCCGGAGTTTCACGCCAAGCAACTGGAAAAATTCCGCGAACTGGCGCCTCGGGTCGATATTGTCATCACAACAGCGCTCATTCCGGGGCGGCCCGCACCCAAATTATGGACACAGGACATGGTCGCCGCCATGAAGCGCGGTTCGGTCATTGTCGATCTGGCGGCAGAGCGTGGCGGCAATTGCGATCTGACCGTTCCCGATCAGCGCATTGTTACAGACAACGGCGTGACCATTATCGGTTATACGGATTTCCCCAGCCGGATGGCGGCGCAGGCTTCAAATCTTTATGCCAGCAATGTGCGCCATATGCTGGCCGACCTGACGCCGGGCAAGGATGGCGTGATCAACCAGAATATGGAAGATGACGTTATTCGTGGCGCCACCGTGGTACATGAGGGTGAAATTACCTGGCCGCCACCGCCCCCCAAGGTCAAGGCAATTGCCGCTGCCCGGCCAAAGGACAAGCCAAAAGAACTGACGCGCGAGGAAAGACTGGCGCAAGAGGCTGCACAGGCAAAGGCGCAGACACGCTCGCAAGCGCTGCTGCTGACTGGTTTTGTTGCGATCACAGCCCTGCTTTCGCTTTATGCGCCGCCCAGCTTCATGGGCCATTTTATCGTGTTTGTGCTTGCCTGCTTTATCGGCTTTCAAGTCATCTGGAACGTGTCTCACAGCCTGCATACGCCCTTGATGGCGGTGACAAACGCCATTTCCGGCATCGTCATTTTGGGCGCTGTTTTGCAAATCGGAACCGGAAACTGGCTGGTGCTGGTGCTGGCCGCCATTTCGGTGCTGATTGCTTCCATCAATATTGTCGGCGGCTTCCTGGTGACACGCCGGATGCTGGCTATGTTCCAGAAGTCGTGAGGGCGCGGATATGACAATTGGTTTGACACAAGGCGCCTATATTGCGGCGACCGTTCTTTTCATCCTCTCCCTTGGCGGCCTGTCAGGTCAGGAAAGCGCCAAACGCGCCGTCTGGTATGGCATTGTGGGCATGGCTCTGGCGGTCTTTGCCACCATTTTCGGGCCACAGGTTTCGCTTGACGGCATGGTCTGGACCGTTCTGGTGGCCATGCTGGCGGCCGGCAGTGTTTTAGGCGTCATGGTCGCCATTCGCGTCCAGATGACCGAAATGCCGGAACTGGTGGCGGCCCTGCATTCCTTTGTCGGTCTGGCCGCCGTTTTCATCGGCATCAATGCCCATCTGGAAGTGGCCCGGATCGCCTTGATGGACGAGGCGACGCGCAGTTCACTTTTGGGTTTTGCCTCGATTCTGGCTGGCAAGACACAGGTTGAGTTGAACATCTTGCGCGTTGAGGTGCTGCTCGGCGTCTTTATCGGTGCGGTCACCTTCACCGGTTCGGTGGTTGCCTTTGGCAAGCTTGCCGGGAAAATCACCGGCAAGGCGACAAAACTTCCCGGCGGCCATGTGCTCAACGCCATAGCCGCCCTTGCCTGTATCGTTCTGCTGGTCGTTTATGTGCAGACGGAGCAATTGTGGCCGCTGCTGGTTGTGATGCTGCTCGGCTATTTCATCGGCTATCATCTGATCATGGGCATTGGCGGGGCCGACATGCCGGTGGTGATCTCGATGCTCAACAGCTATTCCGGCTGGGCAGCCGCGGCAATCGGCTTTACCCTTGGCAATGATCTGCTCATTGTCACCGGCGCGCTGGTCGGCTCATCAGGTGCAATCCTTTCCTACATCATGTGCCGGGCCATGAACCGCTCCTTCATCTCGGTCATATTGGGCGGCTTTGGCTCAACCGCATCGGTTGCTCAGGAAATCGAGGGCGAGCAGGTCGCCATTGACAGCGAAGGGGTGGCGGCTGCACTGGAAGATGCCGACAGCATTGTCATCGTGCCCGGCTATGGCATGGCGGTGGCGCAGGCCCAGCAATCCATTTCCGAACTGGTGCGCCGCCTGCGGGCCATGGGCAAGCAGGTGCGTTTTGCCATTCACCCGGTTGCCGGTCGTTTGCCCGGCCATATGAATGTGCTTTTGGCTGAAGCCAAGGTGCCTTACGACATCGTGCTGGAAATGGACGAGATCAATGACGATTTTCCCGATACCGATGTGGTGATTGTTGTCGGCTCAAACGACATTGTAAACCCCTCCGCCCAAGAAGACCCCAACAGCCCGATTGCGGGAATGCCGGTTCTGGAAGTGTGGAAGGCAAAGCTGGTGATTGTCTCCAAGCGCGGGCAGGGCACGGGCTATTCGGGCATTGAAAACCCGCTGTTTTACAAGGACAACACGCGCATGTTTTATGGCGACGCCAAGAAAAGTGTTGATGAGTTGTTGAAATCAATCAGGGATTGATTTTTTTAAAAACATCGCTGGAAACGCCGGGAAGAGGGGGCTTCCCGGCGTTTTTTATGAAAGCATTTTGTGAGCACAAATGGCATTATCTGTGCGCAAGCACAAATGCGGCTAAAACAAGAGATTAGAGCATTTCATCCGTTTCCATGAAAACAAGAAATGCTCTAAAACAAAAGTTTCTTCCCAAGAACCATGATTGACAATCAGCCTGTCAAGCTGTCATACCAATAAGCAGAAAATACTCTGGCAGAGATGGCCGCAGGCTGGTCAAGCAGTTTTTTTGGTGAGGAATCTTTGGGCATGAGTGGTTTTGACGAACCGGTTCACCTGCGCCGTGATCGGTTGTCGGACCAGATCGCCAGGGATCTTGAAGCGCGTATCCTGTCTGGCGAACTGGCAATTGGCGATCGCCTGCCCTCCGAGCGGGACCTGATGGCCCATTATGGCGTGGGGCGCCCAGCCGTGCGCGAGGCTCTGTTGTGGCTGAACAAGACCGGAATGTTATCCATATCGACCGGCGATCGTTCCCGTGTCACCGCGCCTGACCCGCGCGACTTGCTGCAGCTTCTTTCCGGAACGGCCAAAATGCTGGTCATGCGCCCCGAAGGCATTCGCCAGTTTCAAAAGAGCCGCATTTTCGTTGAAGTTGCCATGGTGCGCGAAGCTGTGCGCCAGGCCACGCCCGACGATATTGGCGAACTTGAACATCTGCTGCACGAAAATATAAAACATGTGGCCGATATTGATGCTTTTTCAGCTTCCGATAATGCGTTTCATCAAGGAATTGCCCGCATTGCCCGCGATCCGCTTCTGGATGTGCTTTATGAGGTCGTTCTCGATCTTCTGGAAGCGCAGCGCTACAAGTCGCTGAGCCATCCTGAAGCCCTTGAAAGAGCCGTGGCTTGTCATCGCAACATTTTTACAGCCATCCGCGACCGGGATGCCGACCGCGCCGAAGCGGCCATGCGCGAGCATCTTGAGACCGTCATTTCAACCTATTGGGACATTCATGCCAGCAATCAGCCCAACAAAGGCTGATGGCAACAGAAATTTGAAGGAGCTTGAACCATGCTTTTAGGCTGCATAGGCGATGATTTTACCGGATCGAGCGATCTGGCCAACACCTTGTCGAAGCAGGGAATGCGGGTCACGCAGTTTTCCGGCGTTCCTCAAGGCGCGGCTGATCCTTCCGTCGAGGCCGGTATTGTCGCCCTCAAATCACGCAGCATTCCTGCCGATGAGGCCATTGCCCAGTCCCTGAAAGCTCTTGAATGGCTCAAGGCGCAAGGCTGCACTCAGTTTCTGTTCAAATATTGCTCAACCTTTGACAGCACGCCTGAAGGCAATATCGGTCCGGTCGCAACTGCATTGGCTGAGGCGCTCAATGCTGAAAAAGTGGTTGTCTGTCCGGCGTTTCCCGGGGCAGGGCGCACCCTTTATCAGGGGCATTTGTTTGTTCATGACCAGCTTTTGAATGAAAGCGGCATGGAACACCATCCGCTAAACCCGATGACCGATGCCGACATCCGGCGCTGGCTGGCGCGCCAGACACAGTTGAGCGTGGGCCATGTCGGCTATGAGCATGTGCGCCAAGGTGCAACCGGCATTGCCGCAGCCCTTGATCAGGCAAATGCCAGCGGTGCAAGGCTGATTGTCGTTGATGCGGTGACCGATACCGATCTGATCGAGATCGGCACCGCCCTTGACGGGTTGCCGCTGATTACCGGCGGTTCCGGAATTGCGCTTGGCCTTCCTGAAAATTTCCGCCGCCGTGGCCTGCTGGCGGGAACCGGCAATAAATGGACAGGTGTTGCCGGACAAAGCGTGGTGCTGTCAGGCTCCTGTTCCACGGCAACGCGCGGTCAGGTGGCGCGCCATAGTCAGGCTGGTTTGCCGATGTTTGAGATTAAAGCTGATGCAGCCATTGCCGGACAGCTTGAGCCCAAACATATTGCACAATGGGCCTTGAAGCAGACAAAGCGGCCGCTGATCTATTCTTCCGCCGACCCGCAAGTGGTGCGCCAGGTGCAGGAAACCTATGGGCGCGAGCGCGCAGCCGATGCCATTGAGGGGCTGTTTGGCGCCATTGCCCGCGAATTGGTGGCAGGCGGCATTGGCCGGTTGATTGTTGCCGGTGGCGAAACCTCTGGTGCAGTGGTTGAAAGCCTGACAATCGAAGCACTCGAAATCGGCCCGGAAATAGCCCCCGGCGTTCCCGCCCTGCTGGCCACCAGCCGCGATGGCGACAAGCTCGCCCTTGCCCTGAAATCCGGAAATTTCGGCGGGCCTGATTTCTTTGCCGATGCCGACAGCCTGCTCTCGCCTTAGAGCAGCGGAAGCTGCGTTCTGACGAACGTAGCTTCCGCTGCTCCAGCTTCTTTTTTAGCCGCATTTGTGCGACGTCAGATGTAACCATCTGTACTCACAAAATACTCTATTTGGCCATCAGCCCGGAGACCGTAAAACCGCCATCGACAGCTATTACTTGCCCATTGACGTAAGATGACACCTCGTTGTCCAGCAATATCATGGTCATTGAGGCGATCTCATCAATCGTGCCGTAGCGTGCGAGCGGGACGCGGGATACCCAGTCATTCCGCGTCTTCTGATCATGCCATTTCTGCGCCATAGGAGTATCCACCGGCCCCGGTGCTATCGCGTTGACACGAATACTGGCAGGCGCAAGCTCGACAGCCATGATGCGCGTCATCATATTGACGGCACCTTTCGAGGTTCCATAGGCTACGCGGCCGACGCTGCCCTGGATACCGGAAACGGACGTGATGTTGACGACAGCTCCCCCTTCCATGTGGCGGATGGCGGCCTGCGAGACGATGAACGCACCAACGACGTTGACGTCGAGCATTTTGCGGAACTGCTCCGGCGTCGTATCCTTAAAGGCCACGTTCTGGCCGATGCCGGCGCAATTGACGAGCGCGTCGATCCGCCCATATTTCTTGGCAATTTCATCTATGGCCGATTCAATTGCGTCCTGATCGGTGATGTCCACTCCAAAGGCCATAACGAGATCGGCGGGACTGGAGGTCGCTAAAGTGTCGAGCGCGTCTCCGGGCAGGTCAAGAACGGCGCATGTCCAGCCGGTGGCGATGGCACGCTCCAGAATGCCGCGTCCGATGCCGGACGCGCCGCCTGTGAGGATGAGTATCTTCTGCATTGTTCCGGTCTTTCCGTTACAACCACCGCCGAATGCTTCTGGAAACCGCAGCGCGCGTAATCCCATAGCGCTCCTGCAGAACTTCCAGCGTGCCGGCAGCCAGAAAGCGGTCCGGCAGGGCAATGCGACGCATTTCGCCTGTAACGCCGTTCATGCTCAGGCAACTGGCAACCGCTTCGCCGAGGCCGCCTACAGAAGAATGATTCTCGGCGGTCACGATAAGTCTGCCGGTGCGCTTGGCTTCCCGAATGATCGTCATTTCATCCAGTGGTTTGATCGTCGGAACGTGCAGCACGGCGACATCGATACCATCCGCCTGCAGTTCCTTGGCGCTGTCGAGCGCACGCATCGTCATAAAACCGGTGGAGATGATCAATACATCGCGACCTCCCCGCAGCAATGCAGCTTTTCCCAGTTCGAACCGATAATCATACTCGTTCAGAACCGAAGCAACGTTGCCACGCAGGATGCGCGTATAGACCGGTCCCGGATAATCGGCGATCGCAGGTACCATCTGCTCGATTTCATCCGCATCGCAGGGATCGATGACAACCATGTTCGGCATCGCGCGGAAAATGGCGATGTCGTCGGTTGCCTGATGACTGGGTCCGTATCCGGTGGTCAGCCCCGGAAGGCCTCCGATCAGTTTGACGCTTGAATCCTGTTCGGCCACGGCTTGAGAGATGAAGTCGTAGCAACGGCGTGAGGCGAAAGTCGCATAAGTCGTCGCGAAAGGAACAAAACCTTCCTTGGCCAATCCGCCAGCGGCGGTCGCCATCAACTGCTCTGACATGCCCATCTGATAAAAGCGGTCGGGAAACGCCTCTGCAAAAATATGCATATCGGTGTATTTCGCCAGATCCGCGCTCATGCCAACGATTTCAGGGCGGGTTTGCGCCAGTTTGATGAGGGTGCGGCCGAAAGGCATCGCCTTCGTAGGATGCCCTTCGTCGATAGAGGAAGCTGCGATTGCAGGTGCATTGCTTTTTGTCATCATCGTAGCTCCGCTCATTTCTTTCCTCCTTGCTTCAACGCTTCAAAGGCGTGTTTCCAGTCGTCTTTCTCCAGCCTGATGAAGTGGCTCTTCTCGCGCCCTTCAAGGAAATCGACACCGCATCCCATCTTTGTGTCGCATATGATGATACGAGGTTTTGGTTCAGGGTGCTCACGGGCGCGGTCGAACGCTGCCACAAGGGCGGACATGTCGTTGCCGTCAACACGCTGGACGTAGAAGCCAAAGGCTTCGAACTTATCCACGACCGGCTCGGTATTCATCACAGTCATGGACGGTCCGTCAGCCTGGACCTGATTGAAGTCGACAATGGCGATAATGTTGTCGAGCTTGTAATTGGACGCAGAAATAGCTGCTTCCCATGTCGGGCCTTCGGCCAGTTCACCGTCGCCCATCAGCGTGTAGATGAAGGATTTCGATTTTTTGCGCTTAAGGCCCAGGCCCATGCCGACGGCCATCGGTAAACCGAGCCCGATCGATCCTCCCGACATTTCAGCACCCGGCGTGTAGGAGGTCATTCCAGACATGGGCAAGCGGCTGTCGTCTTGCGCATATGTCGGCAATTCTTCCTCCGGAAGATAGCCTGCCGCGACCAGCACCGAATAATGGGCGATGCCGTAATGTCCGACCGAAAGCAGAAAACGGTCGCGCTCTTCCCAATCGGGCTGGTGCGGGCGGTGGTTCATGGCATGGAAGTAAGTGACGGTCAGAACATCGGCGACGCCGAGAGCCTGGGCAATGTAGCCCTGTCCCTGCGTCTCGGCCATCACCAGCGCATTGTGCCGGACGCGATAAGCGTGATCCAACAGCATGCTGTTATGCAGGTTTGCGTGTTTGTTCATCGGAATCCTCGTATTTCTACTGGCGCATAGCCGCGCCGGAAGGGCATTGTTAAAAGGCGCGTGCGGAACAGTTTTGGCCGCCATCTACGGGGAGACAAACCCCGGTGATGAAACCTGCTGCATCCGAAGCAAGGAAAAGGGCTGCCTGCGCCACATCCTCCGGCTGGCCATTGCGACGCATCGGAACCATGGACAGTCGCGCCTGCCGCATTTCCTCCGCCGAGGCATAGGCACCGGCTATCGCCTGCTGCAGCATGGGGGTTTCTATGGCGCCCGGTATCACGCAATTGGCGCGTATGCCGCAACTGGCATACTCCATCGCGATGGACACTGTTGCCTGGTTAACGGCCGCTTTGGCGGCGGAATAGGCAAAGTAGGCGTAGCCGGTCCAGCGTATGGCCGCCAGAGAAGACACATTCACAATTGCGCCTTTGCTGGCCCTGGCCATGAAAGGCAGTACAGCCTTGCAGGTTCGGAATACGGTGCCAAGATTGAGATCGAGAGCCTTGTGAAAATCCGCTTCACTCAGCTCTACCGGCCCGCCCATGATCGTGGCCCCGATGTTGTTGTGAAGGACATCGATGCGACCAAAATCCTGCTGGACGGTGGCGGCCAGTATCTCCATCTCGTTCAAGTCTGTGGCATCTGCACTGATGGCAAGAGCAACACCGCCTTCACGCTCAATGGCTGCCCGGGTACGCTCGGCTGCATCAAGGTCGCGATCCACGCAGATGACTTGCGCACCTTCGGCAGCGTAGGCGCGGGCTGCCGCGCCTCCATTGTTCCAGCCGTCTACGGGTCGGCCTGCTCCAATGACCAGAGCCACCTTGCCGACAAAACGCCCGCCGACGCATGTTTTGTTATTTGAACCGGTCATGATCAAAGCACACTCAGCGATATCCAGGGAAAGGCTGCAATCATCACGAGGCCTGTGACCAGCGCCATAATGTATGGCCAGATGGCGCGCAAAGCGTCATCTGGAGGCACATTGCCGATACGACAGGCAAGATAGAAGCCGATGCCGATGGGGGGCGCCATCAAACCGATATTCATGGCGACCACTACGATCATTGCATAATGGACAGGATGCATTCCAAAACCTGCCGCGATCGGAAACATCAGGGGCGACATCAGCACGAGAGCCGGCAGACCCTCAAGCACGCAGCCCAGGACAAAAAAGATCACGATCGACATGGCGATGAAAGAAAATACGCCACCGGGCAGGTTAGCGGCAAAATCGGCGATGGTCTGGCCCACCCCCGCCTGCGTAATCGCCCAGGCCATTGAAAGCGCAGTACCAAGGATCAACAATATCGCGCCGCTCATCGCCGCTGTGTCAACCAGCATCTTGTAGATGGTGCGATATGAAATGCCGCCATAGAGAACAATTCCGATGGCAAGAGCATAGACCACGGCAATGGTGGAAACTTCCGTGGCTGTCGCAACGCCGCTGGATACAGCACCGCGGATAATAAACGGCAGAACCAGAGCGGGCGCGGCGATAACCAGCAACTGGAGCACCACTTTCAACGGTGCGCGCCGCACGCCTCCCATCGATTCTTTTCGAGCCCGCCAGCGTGCCAGCGCCATCAATGCCAGCAGCAGGACGATTGCGACGACGAAACCGCTGGCGAACAGATCGGCGATGGAAATTCCCGCAACTGCACCCAGCACAATCAAAACGATGGAAGGCGGCACAGTGTCGGCCATTGCCGCACCGGTGGCGAGTTGCGCGATCATTTCCGGCGGCTTGTTGCCGCGGCGCTTCATTTCAGGAAAAAGAGCCGGCGCAACGGTGGCCATGTCCGATACTTTCGATCCGGAAATTCCGGACACGATAAAAAGCGACGTGAGCAGAACATAGGACATGCCTGCCTTGACGTGTCCGAGAATGGAGGCGAGAAAATCAACGATCGTCTTGCCCATGCCGGTCGTGTCGAGAAGGCATCCTAAAAGCACGAATACCGGCACTGACAAAAGGATCACGCCGGACATGCCTTCATCCATGCGGCCAATCATGACATAGGCCGGAACGTAGGACGCGAAAGCGAGATAGCACAGCGTTCCAAGTCCGAAGCAGAAGGCGATGGGAACGCCCGACGCAAGCCCGAATGCAACGATCAAAACCAGAAAGAAGGCGAGCGAGACGTTCCCTATGGCAATAAACTGGTCGGACAACACCCAGAATATCGCCGTCAAAGCTGCAACGACCAACGTGCCGATAAGAATTTCCCGAAGCGAATGTGCACGAAACGCGTGAGCGATCAGCAAGCCCAGCATCATCGTGAAACCGACGGGGATGCCCGCCACGCGAAACGTATTGGGAATGTGAAGGGCCGCCGAGGTAATGAACCATTCCTCGTAAGCATATTCATAAGCGATCGGCAGCATCCCGATCAGAAATGCTGCGACCGCTGCAAGCGCGGTGGCTTCCACAGGTCCCTGCAGGCGATCAGGCAAAAGCCGCAGGAACAATGTCAACCGCAGGTGCTCGTTTCGATCCAGCGCAATCGCAGAACCAAGCATGGCAAGCCAGATGAAGCAGATGGAAGCCGCCTCCTCGACCCATACCAGAGGCGTATTGATAACATATCTGGAAATCACACCGGCCATGAGCAGCACCACGACTGCCGCCATAAGGAGCGCGGATACGAACTCCACAGGGCGCATGAATGAGGAACCGGCGCGAGCTTCAGGGTTCTCGCTGACTTCACCCACGATGAAGTCTTCGCTCACAACTGTCATATTCTTATCCGTTCGAATTGCGTTCTGGCCAAGGTCCGCCATATGCGGCGGCGAGCGCGCCTTGCGTCAGAACACCGTGCGTCCTGGCGGATGCACAAAGGACGCTCTGACCCTTTGAGAGAGCATCGGACTGCTTCGATGTCTCAGGGCGCGCTCAACCAGCGACAACTATCCTCAGGCGAGAGGGCCGGTTACTTTTTCCAGCAGCGACCATGCTTCTTCGCCGTAGTTGTTTCTCCATTCGCTGTAGAAATTGGCTTGCCGGAGCTGTTCGCGGATCGGAGCGGGATCCGGCTCGTTGAATTCCAGGCCATGCTCTTCCAGCGAAGCACGAAGCGTCTCGTTCAGCCGGTCGATGTCTTCCCGCTGCTCAAGAGTCGACTGCTCGATATTGCGACTGACGATTTCCTTGATGTCGTCGGGCAGGCGCTCCCAGGATCGCTGGTTGGCCAGCATCCAGAAGCCGTCCCACATATGGTTCGTCAATGAACAGTATTTCTGAACCTCGAATAGCTTGCCCACGTCAACGGTCGAGAGAGGGTTCTCCTGAGCGTCGACAATGCCAGACTGAAGTGCGGTATAGACCTCGTTCCAGTTGATGCTTGCCGGCGCGCATCCAAGAGCCTGAAACATCGACGTCCACAACGGGCTGACCGGAACCCGAATCTTCAGACTGCGAAGGCTTTCCGGGCCTTCGATCGGTCCGGTCGAGGTCGTTATCTGCCGGAACCCGTTATTGAAAATCTTGTCCATCACATGAAGGCGGGACGCCTTGATCTTGTCACGAACATAGGCGCCGAGCTCGCCGTCCATCGCAGACCAGACCTGCCCGGTATCCTTGAATGCAAAGCCCATACCGTTGATGGACGCAACAGGCACCAGCGATGACAGGATGATGCCCGACAACGTAAAGAATTCGACCGCGCCGGAGCGCACCTGATTAAGCGTGTCGGTATCGGAGCCTAACTGATTGTTGGGAAATATCTGCAGTTGAAAGCGACCGTCCGTTTCTTCCAAAATCCTGTCACGGGCTTCTTCCATCCGGTTGTTCATCGGATGGCCAAGTGGAAAATTATTGGCAAATTTATATCGAAACTCGGCGGCCTGAGCCTTGCCCGAGATAAGGGCCGGCGCAGCAAGGGCGCCGATGCCTGCTCCGATAAACAAACGTCGATTCATTTTTTTCAACATTGATTCCTCCTCCAGTTCTTTGGCTCTCGCGGATTCTTGCGCCAGGGTGGCGTTCAGGCACCTGCAAACTTGCCAGCGATAAAGACCATATAATGGAGTAATTCGAGAATCGATCAAAATCAATTTGAAAAAGGCAATGTATTTCAATATGATGATTAATTAGATAGTCCACTATGTGGACTGTACTAAGAAATCAGGGGTGGAAGAGGTGTCCGGAAGTCAGAGTATAGAGCGCGCCACTCATCTGTTGGCTCTTATCGCTGAATGGCATAAAATCGGTGCTTCGCTTGCGGAACTCGTTCGCGCCAGCGGGCTGAAACAGCCGACCGTTCGAAGGCTGCTGATCGCGCTGATCCGATCAGGTCTGGTTTCGCAAGATGAAGTCACCAGACGTTATTATCTGGGCATTACGGCGTATCTTTATGGCACGATCGCTTCAGACAGATTTGCAATGCACACGATGGCCGACGAGTCGGTCCGACGTCTGGCGGAGCGGTCCGAAGACACCGCCTTCTTTTGCTTGCGCGAGGGACTGCATACGCTATGCATGCGTCGCGAAGAAGGGCTTCACCCTATTCGGTCGCATGTTCTCAATGCGGGTCAGCGTCATCCGCTCGGCGTCGCCGCGCACGGAATTGCGATCCTGGCAAGCATGGAGGATCGCGAGATTGAAACTGTTATGTCGGTACATCGCGAATATTACGCCAGCCATTATCCGATGTTGACGGAAACGGTTCTCAGACAGGCGATTGCGGAGACGCGGAGACGCGGTTGCGCGATAAACCGCGGCATTTTCCATACCGGCGCATGGGCGATTGCCGTAGGCATTCGCGGTCATTCGGGCCGTGTCATCGGTGCCTTGTCGATCGGCGCCATTGAGGGTCGCCTCAACGAAAGTCGACAGCCTGAAATCATCACCATGCTCAAAGGCGAAGCCCGGAAGCTGGAAGCACGGTTGGCCGAGGTCCATACGCATTTCTCATCCGAGAGCCAGCAAGCATAGATTTAGCTGCCATCACAACAAGGGGACAAACCCAAGTGACAAATGGAAACCCGGTCACCCGCCATATCAGGCATCCCGGTCCTGCCAATGAAATCCGCTTGCGAAGTCTGTCGGCAGGCGGACGTTCGGGGACGATCCGCTTGCAGGCCGGCGCTGTGCTGATGGATGCGATCGCCGCCCATCTTGAGCCACTGGAAATCCGCAGCGCCGCTCTCGATCTTTCGTCGCTCGTGCTTGGCCCCATGCAATTTGTCATGCCGACTTATTCCAGGTCGCCGGAGCATGTCGCCTATTACAGCGAAACCAGATTCCGGGATGGGCCTGTAACCATAGAAGTCGGCACAGCGACATATGGTTCGCGTGACGGGCGACCGTTCCTGCATGGTCACGTGCTTTGGCAGGATGCGGATGGCACGGGCAAGGGCGGGCATATTCTTCCCATGGACTGTCGAATCGGTGGCGACTGCGAAATTGCCTTCGTGGGTTGCCGGGAAATCGCAATGGACGCGCGGTTCGATCCTGAAACCAACTTCACTCTATTCGGCCCGCATCATATGAATCCCGATTCGTCTTCTTCGGGAGATCTGATCGTTGCGCAAATACGGCCCAATGAGGATCTGGTAAGATCGCTGGAACGTATCTGCACCGATCACAATGTGCGGTCCGGACGCATAATGAGCCTTATCGGCAGCACTGTGGGCGCCCGCTTCGAAGACGGGCTTTCGATCGATGAGGTGCCCACTGAAATTCTGGGGCTGACAGGGACATTCGAAATCGGGAAAACAGGCCAGCCGTACCTCGATATTGAAATCGCGTTGATCGATGCGGCTGGAAACATTCACCGCGGGCGTCCGAAGCGCGATGAGAACCTTGTTCTGATCTGCGTCGAAGTCTTCATTCAGTCTCAAGATTGATTGCACAGGAATTACCAATGACGCGTTATACAGCTTCTCACTGGGGTATCTACGAATTCGATGAAGGCGAAACCCCGACGAAACTGCGCCCCCTCCGGACCGATCCCGACCCTTCGATGATCGGGGTTCACCAACTGGATCCGAAACTTCTGGAAAGCCGCATACGGCGTCCTGCAATTCGCAAAAGCTGGCTTGAATACGGCCCCGGTGCACGGCCTGAGTTACGGGGCAGGGAACCTTTCGTGGAGGTTGAGTGGGACCATGCGCTCGACCTTGTCGCTGCCGAACTTGCGCGCGTTACAGGCGAATATGGCAACAGTTCCATTTTTGGCGGATCGTACGGGTGGGCGAGCGCCGGCCGTTTTCACCATGCGCAAAGCCAGGTTCACCGGTTTCTTAACAGCATTGGCGGTTATGTGCGCCATACCGGCTCCTACTCGCTGGGAGCGGCTCACGTCATCCTCCCTCATATTGCCGGCACGGTAGATGGTCTGAGTGCAGACCATACGACTTGGGATATCCTGGCCGAACATACTAAACTGTTTGTCACTTTCGGCGGCGTACCTGCGAAGAACGCGCAATCTTCGCCCGGCGGTGCGGGCCACCACCGCGTTGGTCCGGGGCTGAAGGCCATGGCGGAAAATGGCGTACGCTTCATCAATATCGGCCCCTGCAACGACAATATCGCAGAAGAATGCAACGCTGAATGGATCCGGTGTCGGCCGAATACCGATGTCGCGCTGATGCTGGCCGTGGCCTGGCAGATCGTGAGTGATGGCAAGCATGATTGCGCCTTCCTTGACCGCTGCACCGTGGGTTTTGAGAAATTCCTGCCCTATCTTCTGGGTGAGGATGATGGCGTTGCCAAAACGCCTGCCTGGGCGGCTGAAATAACAGGGGTCGACCCCTCGCGCATCGTCAGTCTGGCACGCGAGATGGTGGAGGCCCGCACGATCATCAATGTCGCATGGTCGCTGCAGCGGGCTCATCATGGCGAACAGACATTCTGGATGGCGATTACCCTGGCCGCCATGATTGGCCAGATCGGCTTGCCCGGAGGCGGCTTCGGCGTGGGTTACGGCCCGATGAACGCTAACGGTTCGCCACATCGCCGGCTTTCCGGCCCGACGCTTTCACAGGGTCACAATGCCGTGCCGGATTACATCCCCTGCGCCAGAATTACGGACATGCTGCTCAATCCGGGCGCGGTTTTCATGCATGATGGCGCTGCGCGCACCTATCCTGACATTCACCTGATCTACTGGGCCGGAGGCAACCCCTATCATCACCATCAGGATTTGAACCGGCTGAGCCGTGCCTGGCAAAAGCCGCAGACCATTATCGTGCACGACCCTTTCTGGACCGCGAGCGCCAAACGGGCGGATATCGCCTTGCCGGTCACGACGGCGATGGAGCGCGACGATATCGGTTACGCCACGCAGGAAGGTTTTCTGGTGGCGATGCGTCAGATTGTCAAGCCATTCTGTGACGCCCGCTCCGACTACGAGATCTTTGCTGCACTCGCTGCGCGGATGGGTACAGAAAAAATCTTCACAGAGGGCCGCAATGAGCAAGCCTGGCTCACACATATGTATGAAAATATGCGCGAGCGTTGGAAGCAGAATGGAGTCGAATGCCCCGATTTCAAGACTTTCTGGACCGACGGCCTGGTGGACCTTACGCCAGAGTCATCCTCCCGTACCATGTTTGAGGCTTTTCGGCAGTCGCCAGCGGAGCACCCGCTGACCACACCTTCCGGCCGTATCGAAATATTTTCTGAGACAATCGCGTCGTTTAACCTGCCCGATTGCAAAGGCCATCCCGTGTGGTTCGAACCCCGGGAATGGCTCGGGGCGGCAAAGTGTGAAGCCGACGAATTGCACCTCCTGAGCGACCAACCGGCGCGCAAGCTGCACAGCCAACTGGATGCCAGCCCTTACAGCGCGGCCGGCAAGATAAACGGACGGGAATGCGTATATATGAATCCCGCCGATGCTGCGGCTCGCGGTCTTGCTCACCACGACACTGTTGAGGTCTGGAACGGGCGTGGCCGGTGTCTGGCATCTGTAAGCATCACCGAAGAGATCATGCAGGGCGTCGTGAGAATCGCGACAGGCGCCTGGTACGATCCCGATGAGACCGGTCTCGACCTGCATGGCAATCCCAATGTGCTCACGCTGGATATAGGCACATCCTCACTAGCTCAGGGATGTGCTGCCCAGACCTGCCTCGTGCGGGTTCGAAAGCCCCTTACCCAGGTAAAGGCTCCCAATCCGTTCAACCCTCCCCCACTGATATGAACAAACGGGCTGGCGCTTTGGAACATATGTTCACCGCTATTCACGTGGATGATCTGGCCAGTGATGTAGCTGGCCTCATCGTCGCCCGAAACGCCATCATCTCTCCGTAGTCCAACGGTCGCGCCTGGAGTATTTCTTGTTTTTACGGAAGCGTATGAAATACTCCAAGCTCTTGTTTTAGCTGTATTTGTGCGGCGTTAGATGATTCCATCTGTACTCACAAAATGCTCTAAGGCCAGATCACCAAACTCAAACTCATCGGCGTGACCTGAACCAAAGATGCAGCGAGTTTGCGTCAGATCCCCGTTACGACGCCGATTGACAGAAAGTGAGATGAACGACCCGATATTGCTTATTCTTGATAAAAAAAGTAATGTTTATGTTCCGGACACAGTCCGGCATTCACAGAATCGGGAACGACACAATGGCTGGAAGCTCCAGACAGCAGACCCATATGCTCTATGCCGAGCACCATGGCTGGTTGTTTGGCTGGCTACGCGGCAAGATCGGAAATGCCAGCGATGCTGCCGATCTTGCTCATGATACGTTCGTAAGAATTCTGGCATCGCGGCATCTGCCTGATAATCTCGGGCAGGAGCCGCGGGCGCTTCTGGCACATATCGCCAAAGGCCTCGTCATCGACCACTGGCGCCGGCAGGATGTCCAGCGCGTGGCGATGGAGGTGCTTCGGCATCTTCCCGAAAGTTTCATGCCTTCGCCGGAGGAACGGCTGGTGATGGTGGAGGCTCTGGTGCGGGTGGACGCCATGCTGGCAAGCCTTCCCGCCCATACCCGACAGGTGTTTCTGCTCGCCCAGCTGGAGGGGTTGACCCTGAAGCAGATATCAAAACAGGCGGGCATGCCGGTGATCACGGTGCGTCGGCATATCCGCAAGGCGCTTCTGGCCTGCATGTCCACGCTGTAGGGGCCAGAGCAATGCCGCATCGGACCCTCGACGACAATCCTGCCGGTCTCCCGAACCAGAAGCTGCTTGAGGAGGCGGCGGACTGGGCCATCGCCTTTCAGTACGAGGCGCCCGATCCCCGGCGAGAGGCGCAATTCCGGGAGTGGCGTGGTCTCAGCGCAGCACATGAACAGGCATGGGAGCGCGCCCGGCAGGTTTTTGCCACCTTCGGACAGGTGCCGACACCGCTGACGCGCGAGGTGCTTGAGCGCTTGAACCATGCCTCGGCGCGTCGCCGGACCCTGCGCCTGCTGGCGGGTGGGGCCGTGCTTTTCCCCGTCGGCTTGTCACTTGCGAGCCATCAGCCATGGCGGGAATGGTTTCCAGATGAACGCACCGCTGTCGGCGAACGCAGGACCATTGCCCTGCCGGACCGCTCGGAACTCACGCTCAACACCGCAAGCGCCGTCAACATTTCCTTCACTTCGGCGCAGCGTCGGCTGCAACTGGTGGCCGGAGAAATCCTGATCGCCACGCAGCCTGACCTGCCGGGATTGAAACGACCACTCCTTGTCGAAACGCCTTACGGAACAGTACGGGCACTGGGCACGCGTTTCAGCCTGCGCCTGCTGGAGGACGGGTCGTCGCGGGTGTCGGTGTTTCGCCATGCGGTCGAAATCACCCCACAGCACGGCGCTCCCCGCATCCTGGAGGAAGGGCAGCAGGTCCACTTCACCGCGACGGAAGTGATGCAGCCCATGCCGGTCAACGAGAATTCCGGGCTCTGGCAGCAGGGAATGCTGCTGGCGCAGGATATGCGGCTGGGCGATGTCGTGGCCGAGCTTGCACGTTACCGGCGCGGCTTCCTGAACTGCGATCCCGCCATTGCCGGGCAGCGGGTCTCGGGCTCGATCTCGCTTTCCGATACTGACAGGGCCCTGGATCTTCTGGAGCAGACCCTTCCGGTGCACATTGTGCGGGGCACATCCTATTGGGTAAGCGTTCAGCCGCGCGGATGAAACAGGGCGCCAGCCCGCAAAAAATTCGCTGTGGCATGATCACTTTTTCGTTCTCGTCCGGTGAAGCAGGTAAGGGGCGTCCAGCCAACATTCATCGTAGCCCGCGGCCCTTCCTCCCTATCAATCAGGACGAGCAGCATGAACACATCCCAGCGCCCGCGATCCCTCACGCTTCGCGCGCTTGCCTCCACCACCAGCAAGGCAACACTTCTGAGCTCAATGCGCCTCATGGCGCTTGGTGCGGTGCTGGGTGCCGGACTTGCCGGACCAGCGATGGCGCAGGCACGCGATTACGCGATCGGACCAGGCCGGCTGAGCGATGTGCTGGCCCGTTATGCGGCGGCCTCGGGCGTCCAGCTGGTCTATGATCCGGCCTCCCTGTCCGGCCTGAACAGTTCAGGGCTTTCCGGCAGTTACACGGTCGAGCAGGGTTTCTCGAAGCTTCTTTCGGGCAGCGGGTATCAGTTGCAGCGGGCCGGGAGTGAAAGCTATGTGCTGGCGCGGCCCGGAAGTGGCGCTTCGTCCCCTCTGCCTCAGGACGGGGCAACGGTTCTGAGCACCATTCAGGTGACAGGCAAGGGCGCTAACCCCGCAGATGCCCCTTATGAGACCTCGAATTCAGGCGTCAATATTTCCGCGCAGCAGATCGAGCGCTATCGCGGAACAAGCCCGGCGGACATTCTCAGGAGCGCGCCCGGCGTCTATTCCGGCCAGAGTCGCGCCAGCGGTGGCATCGATGCCAACATACGCGGTCTGCAGGGGCAGGGGCGCGTTCCGGTCACGGTCGATGGCGCCCAGAATGCGATCTCCATGTATCGCGGCTATCAAGGCATCGCCAATTCGACCTTTATCGATCCCGACTTCATCGGCGGTATTTCGATAGAGAAGGGGGCAAGCAACGGACCGGGAGGCGCGGGTGCCATCGGCGGCATGGTCTCCATGCGGACCCTGAACGTCGATGATCTTATTCCGGAAGGCGAAAGCTTCGGCGCCCGCATCAAGCTTGAAGGCAGCGGCAACACCACCTCGCCCTGGACGGAGCAGTCGAAGCGCCATGCAGCCAATTCAGGTGAACGGGCGACCGGTGACTATCTCTGGAAGCTGCCCGGCACGAATGTCGAACGACCCAATCCCTTCAATCTGAAATCCGGTTCTGCAAGTGTGGTTCTGGCCGGCCGCAGTGAGAATGTCGATCTGGTTGGCGGTTTCTCGTGCCGGCTCTCCGGCAATTATCACGCCGGCAAGAACGGCAGCGCCGCCTCGAAGCCGACAGACTGCGACAATGCCGCGGGACGCGACTGTGCGCTCGACTGGTACAGGAAGGGACTTTCGATCTATCTGCCCGGCGAGGAAGTTCTCAACACGTTTCAGGATGTCTATTCCGGCCTGTTGAAAGCACTTTCCGCTTCGACGACGATCACACGCTGGAGCTGGGCTACTCGCTCTATGACAGCACGTTTGGCGAACAATACGCCACCGAACTTGCCAGCGACAGCGATTCCACCTATCAGCGCAGGCCTTCCCATGTACGGGTCAATACCTATACCAGCCGTTATCACTGGGACCCCGACAGCGACCTGATCGATCTTAAATGGAATGTCTGGGGCACCTCCCTTGCAGAAGAGACGCAGGCCGTCTCCGGCACCATCACCAAGTCCTCGCATATGAGAGGCACTGACCTTTCCAACACCTCGCGCTTCAATACGGCCGTGGGGGATCTGTCGCTGCAATATGGCCTGTCCTATCTCTACGAGGATACAAAACCCATCGAACTAAACGGCAATGTGCGTCCGCGCGAAGGTGATCGCTGGGAAGCCTCCGCCTTCACCAATGCGAGCTGGCAGGCGCTGGACTGGCTCAAACTGGATGGCGGCCTGCGCTATCACCGTTACCAGTCCCGCAACAAGACGCCCGGCAATACCGATGCCGTGCAGAAGGACGATGCTCTCGATTATTCGGCCACGGTCACCGTCATGCCGGTTGAGGGCTGGCAGATCTACGGCAGCTACAAGAACGCCTCGCGCCTGCCCTCCATGCTGGAATCCGCCGGTGGTTTTGCGACCGTAGTCGATCCTGACCTGCGTCCGGAAACCTCGAAGACATGGGAAGTGGGCACGAATGTCAGCAGGGACGGCGTGTTCGCCGCGGATGACAGCATCAGATTCAAGCTCGGCTATTTTGACAGCACCATCGACGACTACATAAACCGCACGCGCATCAGCTCTTTCCAGATGGGCATCCGCAATATCGACCAGGCAAAATTCTCCGGCGTCGATCTTTCTGCACGCTATGAACTGGGCGGCTTCAGCGCCGAGCTGGGTGGCTCCTATTACACCAATGTGGAATATTGCCCGGTGCTGGCCGCATGCGTGAACTCGTCCCTGTCAGGCGACTATGCAACCAATTATGTGCCGCCACGCTATTCACTCAACTTGACCTTGACGCAGAAGCTGTTGGAAGACCGGCTGATGCTGAGCGGGCGGGTGACGCATGTCGGTCCGCGTGCGGCGGATGCCGAGGCGGCCGGACAGGGCGGATCGGCTATCATCGCCCAGATTCCATGGAAGCCCTATACGCTGGTCGACATTTCGGCGGCGTACAAGCTGACGGACTATGCCACCCTCAACCTGGCGGTTGAGAACCTGACGGATGTCTATTATGTGGAGCCGCTGAGCCTGACCCGCGTGCCTTCTCCGGGCCGCACGGTGCGCATCGGCCTGACAGCGGACCTGTCCGCGGCTACACTCAATGGCGGCAATCGTGGCGATGCCCCGCCATCCTTCGACTGGACAGGTGCCTATGCGGGCCTGCATGCAGCGTCGGGTCTGTCCGGTTTCCAGATGGCCGATTTTTCGCGGGACGGGGGTCCCGGGCAGAACTATCGTTTCAAGGATACCAGCCTGCGTGCTGCCGGCCTTCAGTTCGGCTACGATCATCAGTTTGCAAACAATATCGTTGTCGGCGCAGGCGGTGAATTCTCCTGGCTCAAGGCCGACAACAAGGTGATGCAGATCGCCGGTCGCGAAAGAGGAAGTGCCCACGCCAACTGGCTGGCCAGCGTGCAGGGACGCATAGGCTATGCCATAGGGGATGTCCTCATCTACGGCACGGCAGGTTACGCTGTTGCCGACATGCGCGGCGGATATGACAGCGCACGGCGTGTATCGGGTGAACTGGTATGGTCAGGCACTTCGGATACGAGCCGGTTTTCGGGCTGGACCGCCGGCGGCGGCATCGAATACGCCTTGTCGAAGAACATCACCGTCAAGGGTGAGTACAGCTTCGCCAACCTCTCGAAAGGCAGTTTCAACCCGCCCGAACTCGATGGCTCATCCTATAGCTGGAAGATCAAGCCGCGCATGGACCAGCTTCGGCTCGGCGTGAATTACAGGTTCTGATCCTTTCGATACTGCTTTGTTGAGCCAAACCGTTTCCGGCTGAAATTGCCTCATGCCGGAAACGCAGTGCCCATGAGGACAGTACCCATGAGAACATGGTGTGACTTTCCATTAAAGCGTGTCGCTTTTCCTCCAGATTCATGCGACCCGCTTTAAGACTTTGTTTTTACGCATGTCTTTATCTCGAAACTGGTTCTTAAGTTCGAGAGACAGGCTTTAGAGCATTTCATCCGTTTTCGTGAAAACAAGAAATGATCTGGCTGCCTGCTAACATCTTGCGAGATGAAAAATGCATGAGCTGTCTTAAAATTCGCAACAGAGCCAACGTTAATTATTTTCTGTTATCCACATGATATCAAAGATGATATCTTTGATATGTCACGGTATATCGTGCGATGTTTGCGCGATCCTGCATCTTGTTTTCTCGTATCCAACCAAATGACCTCACACCATTCTAAACAAATCAGCAGGTCCTGTCCCTAAGGATGCGTCATGTTCGGTTTTGTCATCAACGCGCCGGTGTTCTTCGGATCAGTAGGCGTGATCCTCCTCTTCCTTTCTATTGGTGTTCTGGCACCCAAGCAGGCGGAAGCGATCTTCACCGGTCTGCAATCGGGAATACTGGAAAGTTTCGGCTGGTTCTATCTGCTGGCGGTGGGGATATTTCTGCTCGCGGTCATCATTCTCTGCTTCAGCCGGTATGGCGACCTGAAGCTGGGGCCGGACGATTCCGAGCCGGACTTTCGCTATGCCTCATGGGTGGCGATGCTGTTTGCGGCAGGCATGGGCATTGGCCTGATGTATTTTGCCGTCGGCGAGCCGATGACGCATTTTGTGGTACCGCCGACCGCTGAACCCTTGACGCCGGCTGCACAGCGCGAAGCCATGAGCGTCACCTTCTTTCATTGGGGCATTCATGCCTGGGCGATCTATGCAGTGGTCGGCCTATCGCTCTGCTATTTCGGCAATCGCTATAATCTGCCGCTGACCATCCGCTCCGGCCTCTATCCAATTTTGAAACACCGTATCAACGGGCCGATCGGCCATGCCGTGGATATCTTTGCGATCTGCGGCACCGTGTTCGGCTTGGCGACATCGTTGGGTTTTGGCGTATTACAGATCAATGCCGGACTTGATTACCTGCTCGGCATCGAGATGAGCACAACGGTGCAGGTGGTGCTGATTGTCGTGATCACCCTCGTTGCCACCTGGTCGGTCGTCTCCGGACTCGACAGGGGCGTGCGCATGCTCAGCGAACTCAATCTGCTCGTCGCAATCGGTCTGATGCTGTTTGTGCTCATCGTTGGGCCGACGACGGTCCTGATGCGTGACTTCGTCCAGAATATCGGGCTCTATCTCGACTCTTTCCTCCTGCGCACCTTCAATACCTATGCCTATGAGCCGACGCCGTGGATCGATTCCTGGACATTATTCTATTGGGCATGGTGGATCTCATGGTCGCCATTTGTCGGCATGTTCATCGCGCGCATATCGCGCGGACGGACGGTCAGGGAATTCATCGTCGCGGTATTGTTTATCCCTTCGCTCTTCACATTTTTCTGGATGACGGTGTTTGGCAATACAGCCATGTTTATCGACCAGACCATAGCTGCGGGGCAGGTGTCCGCGGCGGTTCTTGAGGACGTGTCTGTCGGCTTGTTTGAATTCTTCAGGTTCCTGCCCTGGCCGGCATTCACTTCTACGGTGGCAATCTTCCTCGTGGCGATCTTCTTCGTAACATCGTCAGATTCCGGTTCGCTGGTCGTCGATACGATTGCTGCCGGCGGCGAAACCGAAACCACAACAATGCAGCGCGTCTTCTGGTGCGCCATGGAGGGGCTGGTTGCGATCGTTCTGCTCATGGCGGGAGGCCTTGCGGCATTGCAGTCGGCGACAATCGCCTCCGCCTTGCCCTTTTCTCTCATCATGCTGGCGCTGGTCTATAGTCTCTACAAGGGCATGCGGGCTGATATGGCCCAGCAGCGGGCAAATAATGGCGTGCGCCGCAGCCAGGCTCATCCCAGGTCGGGGCTTACCTGGCAGCGCAGGCTTGCGCTCGCACTTAATACGCCAACCGGGAAAGACATCGAGACATTTATCGAAAGCACTGGCAGGCCCGCACTTGAGGCGGTAGCGGAGGAACTGATCAAGCGCGGCAGGCCAGCCACCGTCGCAATGGACGGCGACAGTCTCTCGCTTGTATCGCCCGCCGAGGGTTTGCGCGATTTCGTCTATGGCATCCAGCCTGCCAGCCACAAGCTTCCTGCCTTCACGGCTTTCGAGGCAACAAACATGGAAATGCGTCACGAAGCCCGGACATTCTTCTCCGATGGAAGCAAGGGTTATGATGTCATGGGCATGTCGCGGGAACAGATCATCGCTGATGTGTTGGGCCAGTTCGAACACTATCTGGCAATGATGTCGTCCCTTGAAACAACCCTTGTCGTCGAAGCGCCGGAACATGGATCGGCCTGAGATTCAGCACGCACACGCCGATCTCTGTCTGCTTTTCCAGGAAGCCCCACATCTGCCGTCTGGTGGGTGTGGACGTTAACTATTGAAGCACGCTTATATAAGGTAGCTTATAAGTTAGAGCATTTCTTGTTTTCATGGAAACAGACGAAACACTCTAAGTTCTTGCTTTAGCCGCATTGTGCTTGCGTCAGATGATTCCATCTGTACTCACATGCTCTAGAAATAGAATGCCCGGTCGATTGACCGGGCCTTTATTTGTTTATGCTCCGTAAGGAATCCAGATATTCTTGACCTGAATGGCTTTGCGTAAGTAGTCGCGGCCTTGCGCTTCTTGAGTGTTGCTCCAGTTTGGCAAGCGACCATTGCTGACCCAAGTGGCTTTAAGGTTTCCGGCCGATGCTTTTTCAACCATGGCGCTACCGTCCTTTGAGCCAAAATACCAGAGCGACGCCACTTCATCATGCTCGGCCAGTGTCTTGGCCAGGACATCACGCTCACCAGTGATGATATTGATGACACCGCCTGGCACGTCCGATGTGTCGAGAACCTGATAGAAATCGCCAGAAATCAGCGAATGACGGCTTGATGGCACGACAACTGCGCGATTACCCATCGCAATGGCAGGCAACACAAGCGAGACCAGCGACAAAAGCGGAGCTTCATCCGGACAGACAATGCCGATCACCCCCCATGGCTCATGCATGGCAAGCGTCACATGGCGCGATTTGGTTGAATGCACCGCGCCGTCGAATTTATCGGCCTGTGCTGCGTAATAAAAAATACGACGCAGGGATGCTTCGACTTCTTCGGCAGCTTTCTTTTCGCTGACACCGGTGCTCTCAACGAGGCGAGCCACAAATTCGTCGCGGCGTGCATCGAGGTTTTCACCCAGGTAATAAAGCACCTGTGCCCGATTATGAGCGGTGGCGCTGCCCCAGCCTGATGCTTTGGCCGCCGCCTCAACCGCATTGCGGATATCCTTGCGGTTGCCAATGCCGGCCTGACCGATAACTGCGCCGCCTTTGCCTGTAACCGAATAGCTGTAGCCACCATCAGGACGAGCCTGCTTACCGCCAATATAGTTCTTCATCGTGCGGTCAATGCCGTCGATGGCGAACTTGTTCTGGCCCGATGGCAAAGCAGATGGCACGAAGGTTTCAACTGCCTTGGGCGCAACAAGCGCCTTTTCCCAATCGGCCGTGAGATATTCGTAAAGGCCTTCGCGTGCTCCTTCGCGACCGTAACCGCTCTCACGGTAGCCGCCAAACCCTGCGCCTGCATCGAGCATATTGGTGCAGTTGATCCAGACAACACCAGCCTTCACGCGCGCTGCGAGGTCGAGCGCAACATTGATGTTCTCCGACCAGATGGAGGCGGCAAGACCGTAACGCGTATTGTTGGCGAGCGCCACAGCCTCATCCGGCGTGCGGAATGTCGTGGCGGCGGCGATTGGGCCAAAGATTTCCACCTGGCAGACCGTTGCCGCCTGATCGACCTCAGTGAAAAAACCGGGCGCAATATAATTGCCCTTGGCAGGCAGCGGATCAGGCGTCTGCCAGAGTTGGCCGCCTTCATCGATACCTTTCTGGATCAGATCAGATATGCGTTTCACCTGAGCAGGTGAGACAATGGCGCCAACATCAGTGGATTTGTCGAGCGGATCACCGACGCGCAGGCTTTCAAGCCGCTTTTTCAACTTGGCATAGAAGCGATCGGCAATGCCTTCCTGTACCAGAAGACGTGAACCCGCGCAGCAGACTTCGCCCTGGTTGAACCAGATGGCGTCGACGACACCTTCAACGGCGGCATCGATATCAGCATCTTCAAATATGATGAAGGGTGACTTGCCGCCAAGCTCCAGTGAGAGCTTCTTGCCGGAACCTGCAATCTGCTCGCGGATGATGCGGCCCACTTGTGTCGAGCCGGTGAAAGCAACCTTGTCGACACCGTCATGACCGCAGACGCTCGCACCCGTTGTGCCATCGCCCTGCACGATATTGACCACACCGGCAGGCAGGCCAACTTCGTGGCAGATTTCTGCAAAGGCAATAGCGGTCAGTGGTGTGAGATCTGCAGGTTTGAGCACCACCGTATTTCCCGCAGCCAGGGCCGGTGCGATCTTCCACGCCAACATCAACAATGGGAAGTTCCAGGGGATCACCTGACCGCAAACGCCAACCGGCGAGAAGCCCTTGAACTCATCTTCAACCATCTCCGCCCAACCGGCATGATGGTAGAAATGACGAGCCGCCAGCGGAATATCAATGTCGCGGGTTTCGCGCAGCGGTTTGCCATTATCCATGGTTTCCAGAACCGAGAGGAAGCGTTCGCGCTTCTGGATATGGCGGGCAATTGCATAAAGATATTTTGCACGTTCATGGCCGGATAGTTTCGACCATTTGCCAAAAGCGCCACGCGCGGCTTTCACAGCCTGATCGACGTCTTCCTCCGTTCCAAGCGTGATCTCCGCAAGCCTGTCGTCATTGGCGGGATTGACCACGGCAATGGTTTTGCGGCCGTCCGGTTTGATGAAGGCACCGTTGATATAATGACCGAAAGAACGGCCATGCTGTTCCAGCCACTGCTTCACATCGCCGTTTGCTTCAGGGGAAGGTCCATATTCCATGGTCTTCAGAATATCCTTGATGGGTCGCATTTTATGTTCCTTGCGAGCATTTCCGGCAAAACTGCGTGAGCGTTTGCGCAGGAGAGTGCGAAATGCCAAGTTTAAGCAGCCGCGTGACGATTGGCGCTTGAATAGCGTCCGGTCACGAAGTGCTCTAATTGTCGTTCAATATCGCCGAGCATCGATGAAGCGCCGATGCGGAAAAGGTCGGGCTCAAGCCAGCGATTGCCGAGTTCTTCTTTTATGAGGGTGAGCCAGGCTAGCGCATCCTTGGCGGTCCTGAGACCACCGGCAGGCTTGAACCCGACGATCTGTCCCGATAGCTCGCCGTAATCGCGCAATGCCCGCACCATGGTAAGGCTGACGGGCAGCGTCGCGTTGACATCTTCCTTGCCGGTTGAGGTCTTGATGAAATCAGAGCCTGCCTGCATCGCAACCATTGAAGCGCGATAAACATTGGTGAGCGTGTTGAGATCACCGGTTGCGAGAATGGCCTTCATATGCGCCTCGCCACAGGTTTCGCGCATGGCGGCAATTTCGTCATAAAGCGCCGACCAGTTTTGTGTCAGCACATGTTCGCGGGTAATGACGATGTCGATTTCGTGCGCACCTTGCTCAACCGCATAGGTGATTTCTGCAAGGCGCAATGGCAAAGGTGTCAGGCCTGCGGGAAAACCTGTTGCCACAGAGGCTACGGGAATGCCGGAGCCCTCCAGCGCTTTGACTGCATGGGAGACCATGGTCGGATAAACACAGACTGCGCCAGTGGTTATGTCTGCATCAAGCAGGCCGAGGGCTTCAAGAATGTCATCGCGCACGGGGCGGCGCGCTTTGGCGCAAAGCCTGCGCACGCGCCCGGCAGTATCATCGCCGGCAAGTGTCGTCAGGTCGATGCACTGGATTGCACGGACAAGCCATGCTGCCTGATATTCTTTCTTGATCGAACGTCGCACCGGCAGCGTTGCAGCACGGCGTTCCGAGGCGCTGCGGTTCACGACAACATCTTCAAACCATTCAGGCTTGAGCGCTGTGCCATTATTGCGGGGAAGGGTTTCGGTCATTTTATTGTCCGTCTGTGAGGCTTGTTGACGTTCAAGAGCCATCAGGCGCGTTCGATCAAAGGCGCGTGGTCACGGCAGAACGTTTCAAATTCATCGATACTGGCATAAGCTTTTTGGGTGCCGGGTCGGGTAATGGAATGAGCGGCATAGAGCGAGGCTTTGTGAAGTGCAGCTTCCACATCGCCGGTCTCTGCATAAAAGCGTGCAAACGAGCCGATAAAGGCATCGCCTGCGCCTGTTGTGTCTTTCGGTGTAACTTTGACCGGCGGGATATTGACGACCTCGGTTGCGGTAATCATGCGTGCGCCACGTCCGCCCAGTGTCACGATGGCCGTACGGATACCACGCGCAATCAGCGAGCGGGCGGCAATGACGATCTCATCATCCGTGCCGGTTGGAAGGCCCGACAAAAGAGCAAGCTCGCTCTCATTGGGCACGAGGAAGGTTACTTGCCGGATACGCTCAGGATCAAGATCAGCCGCTGCGGGAGCGGGGTTCAAAATGGTTTCGATGCCATTTTCAGCGGCAAAAGCGATGGTATGGTAGACGGTCTCGACCGGCACTTCCATCTGCATGAGGATCAGGCCGCATTCCTTCAGATCATCGGCAGCCTTGTCGACTTCGGCAGGCAGGAGGTTTGCATTGGCGCCTTTGACAATCAGGATCGAGTTTTCGCCTGAAGGTTCGACGAAGATGGGGGCTACACCGCTCGACTTGCCCGGCACTTTGATAACGTGCCGCGTATCGATGCCAAAGCTGTCGAGATTGCGGATCGTATTATCGGCAAAGACGTCATCGCCAACGCGCGTTACCATCATCACATCGGCGCCGAGGCGTGCGGCTGCAACAGCCTGATTTGCTCCCTTGCCGCCGCAGCCAATTTCGAACATTGGTGCTTCAAGCGTCTCGCCGGGGCCAGGCATACGGTTCACATAGGTGATGAGATCCACCATGTTGGAGCCGACCACTCCGATTTTTCTGGTCATGAGAAGTTCCTTTGAAATTTCAGAGCGCCCTGATCCTGGCTTCAAACTGTTCGGCGGCAGGCTGATCGAGATAGCCAACGCGCACGGGGAAGATAGCGCGCTCACCCGACGCCAGTATCCGCACATTGTTCTTGGCTTTTTCGGCGAGATAACCTTCCGGCTCGCAGGTGGATGGCAGGGCAAAGGCTGCAACCTGCGCATCGCCATTGACGAGAATCCACCGCACGGTTTTCGGAAAAGCCTCAACCGGATAGGAGATCGCAAAGCCGCCGCCATCGGCTAACTGCATCATCTGGTGGGTCTTGCCATCGGCATCTGCTGGCAAGCCGCGAATGTAGAAAACCTGCTCGGGATCATAGCGCTCCGGCTCATCAAGCACTTCCATCACGGCAGGATCAGCGGCCAGTTCATCAATCAAGGAGAGGTAATCATCATTGGGTGTCACATGGCCCGGAACGGCTGTGCGTACCTGCACCTGATCGGGTGTAAAGGCGACCGGCTGCACAATGCGCGCGTCTTCGTCATAGGCGAAATTGACATGGCACATATACATCAGCTCCATCGGAGCTGATGACAGGTTTTCAACATCCATGGTGATGTTGAAGAGCGTTTCCTTCGCATGAAGCCGAACGCTTGGCCGGGCCAGATAATGCGCGCCAAAGCCCATGACATATTCATATTCGCCAGTGACTTCGACAAAGCTGCCCTGTTCATCCGCCCCGAACAAAAGCCCTGCCTTGTCCATCTTTGCGCAGGCCATTTCACCATGCAGAAGGTGATTGTCCTGCGGCGAAGGGCAACCATTACGCAAGATTCCACTGTGAAAAGCAAAGCATCCATAAGTCTCGACGATGGTGGTTGCCGGGCGCGGCATGGAGAAGCTGTTGCCCATGGTCAGATCAATGCCATCGAACTCTGCGCCCCATACCATCTGCCCCATGAATGGAAGTACGATGATATTGCCGCGCTCGTTTTCGATCAGCAGTGCCTCAACGCCGCTTGGATAGCAAAATGCGGTAACGCTCAAACCATCCGCACTGGCAATTATATGCGGCTGCTCGGTAAAATCCTGACGGCGAAGATGAAATTCGATGTTTTGTCCAATGGTCTGCATGAGATTATCGGCCATGATTGCGCGACGCATTGATCGCGATGACAACAATAAGGAATGCGCCCCAGATGAAGTCGATCAGGTGGTTGGAGAACCGCATCATCTGGAAGCCCGAGGAAAGAAGCATCAAGGCGACTAGCGCGATTGCGATGCCAAGCACACGCCCTTTACCACCAGCCGGATTGGTGCCGCCAAGCACCGCAATCAAAACTGCCTGCAATAGATAGGATGCGCCGTAGTCAGACTTGGCTGCATTGGTGCGTCCCGACAAAATAATCCCGGCAAGCGAAGAAAGAACGCCGATCAGCATGTAGGAATAAAGGATCATGCGCTCTTTACGGATGCCGGCAAAAACTGCTGCACGCGGATTGGTGCCAATCAACATCAGATTGATGCCAAGCGTGGTGCGGGTCAGCAAAGTTCCGACGAGAATGCAGACCATGATGAATAGAAGGAAAGGCGTGGCGATGCCCATGATCTTGCCATTGCCTACCCAGTTCCAGGCATCGGGAAAACCAACGATGGCAGGCCCGCCGGTAAGCACCAATGCAAGCCCCATCAGAACTTGTCCGGTACCAAGTGTCGCCAGAATGGGCGTGATGCGGAGTTTGGCAATCAGCAGTCCATTCACTAGCCCGGCCGACAACCCGATAAGTATAGCGATCAGGATACCGATGATCGTATAGAACAGCATGCCGGAGCCAGATGCTTGCGCTGCCTGCACCATTGATGAGTGAAAATAGACCCCGGCTACAATGCCTGCCAGATTGGCGATGCCGACCACCGAAAGATCAATGCCGCCGGTCAGCATTGCAATCATCATGGCGATGGCGAGGATGCCAAGCTCGGGCATGATGTAGCTGATGGATTCGAAATTGTAGTAACGCAGGAACTTGTCCGGGTTCATCCAGGTCATCAAAGCAAACACGATAATCGTAATGACGACGAGCTGGATGATGCTGTTGTCTCCGCCAAGGATGCGGCGCATGTCGAATGACTGTTTCATGTCGCGTTCTCCCTTTAAGCGATGCTTTTGCGATCGCGCCATGCCGTAATAGCGGTAGCTGTTATGATGATGACGCCGACCACGACGCGTTGCCATGTGGTGTCGACCTTCATGATGATGAGCGAGTTCTTGACCATCACGAGCATGAAAACCCCCATGAGGGTGCCCAGCACCGTGCCGCGACCGCCAAAAATCGACGCGCCACCAAGAACCACGGCTGCAATAACGTCGAGTTCGAGGCCGACAAAGTCACGCGGATTGGCAAGCCAGATCATTGATGAATGCAAAAGACCTGCAAAACCTGCAAGCGCACCGGCCACGCAATAAACGAAGAAGATCGTGTGGCGTGTATTGAAGCCCACTCGATTGGCTGCTTCTGGTGAACCACCATAGGCATAGACACTGCGCCCGATCATCGTATGGCTCAGGATCAGATGGATCATCAGAGCAATGGCCAGATATACAACGAACATTGCAGTCAGGCCGAAAGTCGTGCCTGTCGCCGATGTTAACGAGACCACATCGGCTTTGCCAAACTCAATGAGTTCTTTCGGCATTTTATTGATGTTCACGATGCTGGTGCCGACAAGACCCAACACAAGGCCGCGCACGATAGAGCCGGTGCCAAGCGTCACAATCAGCGGGATCATCTTGAAGCGATGGATGATGAAGCCATTGAAAGCACCGAGCAGCAGACCGATAAGCGTTGCCGCCACAAAAGGGATGAACACCCCGTCATAGCCAAGATACACCATCGCGCGCACGGTCAGATACATGGCTGCAATAGCGAAAGCCGTGACCGAAACATCGATGCCGCCGGAAATCATCACCAGCAAAACACCGAGTGCCATAATGCCGATCACGACATTGGAGCGAAGGAGGCCAAAAATATTATCCAGTGACCAGAAGGCTGGATTGATAAGGCCGATAATAATCATTGCAAGGAGAAGCACACAGGCAATGATAAATTCAGTACTGCGAAAGAATTTCATGTGCCGGTTCCTCAATTCAACGTCTTGAGCCGGTCATTGACGGCGTCTTCTGTCATGTTTTCACCGGAGAGTTCATCGACGAAACGTCCACGATGCATCACCAGCACACGATTGCAGTTTTGAACCAGTTCCGGCACATCATCGGAAATCATCAGAACGGCCAGACCTTCATCCTGTGCGAGTTTGCGGATGATGTTGTGAATCTGGGCCTTTGAGCCCACGTCCACGCCAACTGTCGGTCCGTTGAGGATCAGGATTTTGGCGCCGGTCAAAAGCCAACGCGCCAACACAACGCGCTGTGCGTTGCCGCCGGAGAGATGGTTGACCGGCGTATGTGGACCAGGAGCGACAATGCTCATTGCCGAGAACATATCGCGGGTGGTTGCAGCAGCCTTTTTGCGATTGATGAACAGGCCGCGCACGAATTTATCGATTGAGGTGACAATAATATTCCGCTCAATGGATTGTGTCAGAAAAAGCCCTTCCGTGAGACGGTCTTCCGGCACATAGGCAACACCGCAAGCGATACCGTCCTGAACCGTTTTGGGATGAACTGGCTTGCCTTCAATCTCCACCGAGCCAGTAAAGTCGGGCTTCATGCCAAACAAGGCCAGCACAAGCTCTGTACGACCTGAGCCGATAAGACCGGAAATTCCAACTATCTCGCCTGCATGAAGTGTCAGGCTTGCATTTTCAACGGAACCTGGAACAGCAAGATTTTCGACTTTAAGGCTCGGCGTGTCGGTTGCGCCCTCACGTGGCGTCCAATCATAGCTATGGGCTGTGAGTTCTTGTCCGGTCATGGCATGGGTAATCGTCGGCTCGTCAAATTCGCTGATCGGGCCTTCGGCAACTTTCTTGCCATTGCGAAAAATGGTCAGCCGTTCGCTGATTTCCAGCATCTCACGCATCTTGTGGCTAACGAAAAGAACGGCAATGCCTTGCGCCTGAAGATCGCGCACGATCTTAAACAGTGCATCAACTTCGTGCCTTGTAAGCGCGGTTGTTGGTTCATCCATGATCAGCAGCCGCGCATCGGCCATGACGGCGCGCGCAATTGCTACGATTTGCTTGCCGGAAGTTGGCAGGCTGTCCACATCAGCATCCAGGTCGATCTGAATTCCAAGACGGTCAAGTGCCTGCTGCGCAAGTTCGCGCACGCGCTTCCAGTCAACAGCCTTGCGACCTTCCATGAGAAACGTGTTGATCGCGAGATTTTCAGCGACCGTCAGGTTTCCGAACAGCGAAAAGTCCTGATAAATAACCTGAATGCCGTGATGTACCGATTTGAAAGGGTCGAGCTTGCCGACGGCCTTGCCGTTGATCAGGATTTCACCGTCTTCGGGTGTATAAACACCGGACATGATCTTGATTACAGTGGATTTGCCTGAGCCGTTTTCGCCAGCAAGGCAGTGAATTTCGCCGGGCTTGATGGCAAAGGACACATCGTCCAGCGCTTTCACGCCGCCAAAGCGTTTCCCGATATGGCGCAATTCGATCAGGTTTTCAGTCATGGAGGCCTCGTGCAAGGCTGCAACTGCAGATGGAGCGGGGAGAAAGAGGCATGGGCCTCTTTCTCCTTGTTCAGCAGCGCTTAGGGCATTTCTTGTTTTTACAAAAACGGATGAAATGCTCTAAGCTCTTGTTTTAGCTGCATTTGTGCGACGCCAGATGTAACCATCTGGCTACAAAATGCTCTAGAAATCGTACTGATCCATATTTTCCTTGGTCACACCGACCCAGCCTGCACCATAAAGCATGTTTGGCCTGGAAGCATCAGGAGCAAGAAGGCTTTCATAGCCGGGAAGGCCCATGTTCAGGCCAGCCTTGATCTGGTCGTTCTTCTTTTCAAGTGCCCCAACAGCCAGCATGTTCATGGCATAGCCGGCAACTGCCGGATCCCAGAACTGGATATATTGAATATCGTCGTTCTTAAGATATTCGCCAGCAACCGAAACAAGGCCTGTGCCTGCGAAGAAGACCTTGCCCTTAAGGCCACCTTCAGCAATCAGACGACCTGCACCGGCCGAAGTTGGCATTGGAGCACCAAGAATACCGGTAATGTCCGGATATGCAGTCATTGCTTCTTTGAGCTTGGTATAATCTGTGTTGGCATCGTCATAGGTTTCGAGGCGCTCGGTCACCAGTTCCATTTCAGGGAAGTTGGCCTTCTGATATTCAACCGCACCATCGATCCATTCCATCTGCGATTTTGCGGTCAAGCCGCCGACAGTTGCGACGTATTTGCCCTTGCCGCCCATCGACTTGCCGAGTTCCTTCATCAGGTTTGCGCCATAAGCCTTGTTGTCAAAGGCTTCAATGTTGAAATCGACATTCTGAATGTTTGATGCTTCGTGGCTGATGACAACAATGCCGCGTTCACGAGCCTTTTTAAGGACCGGCTCGACCGCTTCCACCGAAAATGGAACGATAGCGATGGCATCAACGCCCTGAGCGATAAGATTTTCGACAATCTGCACCTGAGCGGCGGCGTCTGCCTGGCTTGGGCCGACCATCCATACATCATTGCCGGTATCGGACTTGAACTGCTCGACACCATCGCGCATGCGATCAAACCATGCGATGCCATCAACTTTGACCACGGTCGCAATCGTATACTTCTTGTCGTTTGCGCTTGTGATCAGGTCCGTGTTGACCTTGGATGTGTCGACTACGCCTTCAGCGAAAGCATGTGGCATGGCAAAAGACATGGCGATAGCCATGGAGGCGATAAATTTCTTCACTGGTGATTTCCTCCCTGAAAACGATAGCTCCCGCTGGAACGCAATTGTGCAAACGGGATTGGTGACCATTGATTTACGCTGATGCTTGGCAATGCGATGCTCACACCAGAGTCTCCCCCATTGCAGCCGCCGTTTGCGGCAGTCGCAAAATTCTCCTCACGATCCAAATATAATGTTATGATCGCATCATTATGTTTGGATCGTTTCATATTATTGTTTGACCTGTCAAGTGCAATCCAGCACAATATGCCCGCACCGATGAAGCGGGTTAAACGCGACTAATCTTCAATTGAAATGGGGACCCAGTGAGCAGGATCAGCCGAAAAGATGAGCGGATTGCCAAAATCTTGGCTCTCGTCGAAGAGGTAGGCGTAATACGTCTTCGGGATGCGGCCACAAAGCTGGGCGTTTCCGAAATGACAATCCGCCGTGATATTGGCCGCAACACGGGGCGGCTCAATTGTTTGGGTGGATACATTATTCCTGTACAGGATGGCACAAATGGCAGTGATTACGTCTTTGATCTTGAAAAGGATTGCCATGCCAACGCCAAGATTCAGGCCTGTGCCGCAGCAGCGGCCCTGATTGAGCCGCACGATACAATCTTCATTGATTGCGGCACCACGACACCGCATCTGGCGCATCTCGTTCCACAAGACCAGTATCTGACGGTCGTCTGTTATTCGTTGAATATTGCTGAGATACTTTCACGCCGAAGTGATGTTCGGCTCATTGTTCTGGGTGGCGTATATCATCCGGAAGCCGCATCTTTTTCCAGTGACGAAGGCATTGAGGTGCTCAAACACCTCAATATAAACAAGGCGTTTTTATCGGCCGGCGGGGTCGATGAAAAACATGGCGTAACCTGTTCTCATTTTCATGAAGTGCCGATAAAGCAGATGGCTATACAGAGAGCCGTACAAAAATTTCTTATTGTTGATGCAAGTAAACTCGGCAAGGTTCGCGCTGCCCGCTTCGCAGGAATGGCTGATTTTAACGGTGTTATCTACAAATAGAGAGGCTCGTTTTGGAGATTGCTCCAAGGCTATTGCCAAGTTGTTTGAAGCTGGTCGCAAGGTCGTAGAGATCCGGTGGCTATGCGGTCATTTCACATATCGCGCTGCGAGCATCACTAAAGCATTTTGTGAGTACAGACGGAATCGTCTGGCGTCGCAGAAATGCGGCTAAAACAAGAGATTAGAGCATTTCATCCGTTTCCATGAAAACAAGAAATGCTTTAAAGTCTGTCTCCCGAACTTAAGAATCAGTTTCGGGATAAAGACATGCATAATAACAATAGCTTAAAGCGTGTCGCGTGAATCTGAAAGATCGCGACACGCTTTATGTCTTCTGCCTGCCGTGCGAAAACGCGCCCGCACTGATCGTAGTGATTTTTCATAAAAATGGATGAAATGCTCTGGTCAATTCCGCATTCTTGGGAAGAATGGCCACAGGTCCTGCGTCCTTACGAAGTGGACATCTCCATCGCGTCAGCCCGCTTTATGTCTCTGTGCCGATCCTCGACCAGTCCCAGCTTCCAATAGCTGGAGATGTACAACCGCTCCGGGGTCAGGCCACGCTCCCCCCGCAAATAGGTCCGGGCACGCCGCATTGCGTCGAATTCGGTGGCGCACCATGCGTAGACGTTCCCTTTGCCCCAGGGTACGGACCTTACCGCTTGCTCGAAGAGTTCGGGATGATGGCCGGGTTCCGGATTGATCAGCCAGTGAATATCAACACCTGCGGGATGCCGCAAATCCTGCCGGTCCGCTTCCGTCTGAACCTCGATCACCGCATGGCCGACCGCGTCTTCCGGCAGGGCGGCCAGATTGACAGCAATCGCCGGTAAAGCGGTCATGTCACCGGCCACAAAATACCAGTCCACATCGGGCGGAAGCGGTTTTGCGGGGCCGGGGCCGCCCGCACTGATGCGCTCGCCCGGCTCGACGGTTTCTGCCCATAACACCGCCGGTCCCCCGACCCCGTCGCTGCCATGGAGCACGAAATCAATGTCCAGCGCAGTAGGGGTCTGGTGACGGATCGTGTAGGTACGGACAAAAGGCTTGTCGGACGGTGCCGCACCGGGGATGCGCAGTTTCAGATATCCGCCCCCCTGACCGGTGGGAAAGCCTTCCAGAGCTTCTCCGCCGATCGAAACACGGCGCATGTTTGGCGTAATCAGGCTTGTGGACAAGACCTCATAGATTCTTGGTTCCGGACGGGCGCTCATCTGTCTCCTTTTTAGTCTCCAATGGGGAAGGCGGCGTTGCTGTGACCGCTCATCCGCTTGCCCGGGTAGCATTTTGCACCAAGGCCATCATAATTCTTGAGTATTACTATCAACTATTTATCGCCATGAGAAGGCGGTTGGGCTGCTGTGTTCGACATCAAACGTGATGCCAACTGTCTGAACACAGAAAACGGGATGGGTGATTTGTGCCCGAGTGGAAAATTGCGTTGCAAGGGCTGGCTGGGGCTGACTGGAAGCGCAGCTTCAGGTGGGAAAGCCGTATTTATCGGCGATGCGCCAGAATTCCTTGTTGATGCTCACCAGAGAATCGATACTGGCGCGTATCCGGCGCATTTCCGGTTCATCAAGAGCCTCGATCTTTCCATATTTGATCTGGTCCTTGTTGTCGAAAATCCGCATCAGCTGCGTGATGCCTTTTCCGCTGTCGGGATCGAACGAATAAATACAGTGATTGAACTTGTTGCGCAGCTTGGCCTCTTCCGAAAGTCGCCTGGTCGCTTTCAGAACCTGCACCCGGCAGTCCGCTGGCGTCTTTTGCATCTTGGCGAGCCGTTCGACCAGATCGATGCGCGCCCGTGGCGTGTTGAGCGTCAGGAAGATGACGATTGCCGTTTCCTTGTCGACCCTGGCAAGACCCGCAATGATGTGAATCAGCAGGCTTTCCGTATTGGTCCATGTATAGTTGAGTTGCCCCACCAGCAGAAGAATATCCTGAAGTCTGGGCATGGCGGTCAGCCGTCGGGAGCGCGGTACAACTGATCGGCGTTATTGCCGGTGCGCTCCAGATACATGATGGCCGCCTCGGTTCTGTTATGAACCCCAAGCTTGGTGATGATATTGTGGATATGTATCTTCACGGTATGTTCGGAAAGACCAAGGTCGGCTGCGATGATCTTGTTCTGGTTGCCCTTTGCGACCTTTGCCAGAATTTCCAGTTCGCGTGCCGTAAGTTCAATCATGACTTCTCCCCCCGCCTGCTGTCGGATCTTGTCATGGAACTGCCCACCTGCATTATCCACGCCTGAACCATTGCCCTCCGCGCGGAAGATTGCTGCAGGAAAATATTCCCCTCCCTTCAACATGATATGCAGGATCGACAGCAGAACGTCGAGATTCACATTCAGCGGCAGGACCCCGCGTATCAGGCAGGAATCCATTCTTTGAAGCTGGCTTTCCATTATGCGTGAATTGCCGTCGATCATGATCGCCGTCGTCGCGGAAGGGTGACGCTCCGCCAGATCTGCCTGATAGCAATCCAGATCGGACACAAGGCGTAAATCAATCAGTATAAGCCGGGTTCTGGTTTCAGGCTCCGCACATGCCAGTTGCAATTCTTCTGCATGCCTGACGGATATCCATGGAAACTTTCTTTCTATTGCAGCTTCTATCGCGTCAGAGATTGTGCCGGGAGGAGAGACAAAGAGCATCGTCCCCAGGCACTCTCTTCTTGTGAGAACAGGTGCCGAGAATCCGACACCAGAACCACTCGTTACTTTACTCAGAGTCCGTATCATCTGAGATGCCCCTACCACAATACTAAAGACCTACACTAATCGCAGGCGGGCTATTCCATTAAGATACAGTAAACTATGTTTTAGCAAACCGGAATAGATCGAATAGGCTAAAAGAGATCCTGGAGCATTTTGTAAGTACAGATGGTACTATCTGACGTCACACAAACGCGGCTAAAACAAGAGCTTAGAGTGTTTCATCGGTCGCTCCGCACTAAGCGCTGCAAATAGCGATTATTCTCAAATCCTGCCCGCATGCACAGAAGTGACCTCGCCAGCCCGCTCGCCGATTGGGTTTAGATCGATATGTCATCTTATGCGTCTGGCTGCTCCGCTGCAAACTGGCTGTCCGGTTCAAAGAGCGGGAAATCAGGTTGTGTGTGATGCAACTCGTATTGTGTAGCAACGACGCCTGAGAGTTTTTAGCCCCCCTCCCGAACCCAATAACAACAGGGAACAAGTCGGACACGGAGGAGGAATATCTTCAAAAAAATCATGCAACACCTCATGGCGGGTGGTCGCGTCGTTCTCGCGCCCGGATGCCAGACACTCACCCTATATTTCAACATCCGCGCGGTGAAGGCCCTAAGGAGATGAATAGCGGTCAAGCTGTTGCGGTCTGAAGATCGAGGACAAGATCATGGGACAGCAAAGACACACCAAGCCCAACAAACACAACAACAAGCATAATAATCATAATCAGGATGATCCAAACCAAAGCCAGCATGAGCAGCAGAACCAGGGTCAGCACGAGTATCAGAACCAGGGACAGTTTGAGCAGCAAAACCAGGGCCAGTATGAGTATCAGGGCCAGCATCAGTCGAGCCATTCCAGCAATCTTAACGGAAATGGCAATGGCAATGGCAATCTGAACGGGAATGGAAACCTGAACGGCAATCTGAATGGCAACATCAATGCCAGTCTCAATGCCAACGCAAACCTGAACAAGAACGTCAACGTCAACAAGACCGATGTCGATGTCACGGTTGACGTCGATCTCGGTCTTGACGGCTATGAGCCGAGCGATAACGACTTTGCCGATATCGACATGGACGACAGCGCGATTCAGGGGATGTTCAACATCCAGTTCAGTGACATCCTGAACGGTGCGCTCGGCGGCGAAGGCCATGATGTCGCCAATGTCATCAATCAGGTCGCCAATATTCAGGACGATGACCGGCTTGATACGGCCATCGTCAAGAATGACGCCCCATTCGACCAGAACCTTAATGCCGATGGCGGCTTCGCCAAGGCTGGTGATGGCATCAATGGCGGCGGCACCGGCGGCACCGGCGGCGGCAATGCCAGCGCCGATGGCGGCAATGGTGACGATGGCGGCTATGCCAATGGCGGCGCCGGCAATGGCGCCTGGGGCCAGGGCGGCTTCGCGCTCAGCTTTGCCGATGGCGGCAAGGGTGATGGCGGTTTTGCCGATGGTGGCAAGGGCGATGGCGGCAACGCGACATCCGGCATGGCCAATGGTGGCATGGGCGATGGCGGTCGCGGCGGCAGCGGTGGTGACGGCGTCGGCGTCGGTATCGGCGCGGGCCTCGGCCTCGGTGCGGCGGCGGCGTTCGCAGCTGGCCTTGGTGATGGCGGCAAGAATATTGCCGGTGATGGCGGCGAAGGCGGCAATGGCGGCAGCGGCGGCAGTGGCGGCAGCGCCGATGGCGGCAATGCTTCCGCCGGCGGTGGCGATGGCGGCTTCCATGATGGCGGCTTTCCCTCCTTCAAGGGACCTATGAACCATGGGAAAGGCGGTCGCGACGATCAAAACAGCAGCGGCGATAATGATGCCGATGCTGGTAATGGCGGCGGCGCCGGTGGTGGCGGCGGCGGTGGCGGCGGCGGCGGCGGCGGCGGTGGCGGCGACGCCACAGACGCCGGTGACGGCATTGGTGCAGCCTTCGCCAAGGCCGGGGCCGACGGCACTGGCACCGGCAGCGGTACTGGTAACGGCACGGCTGGCGATGGCGGCTATGGCGGCTATGGTGCAGGTGGCGATGCCACCAGCGGCGCGGCAAGCGCTGGCGACGGCTTTGGCGGCGACGCCTGGGCTGGCGGCGGTGACGGCGGCCCGGCGCTAAGCGGCGCATGGGCCGATGGCGCAGGCGGCGACGGCTTTGGTGGCTGGGCGTTCGGCGGCGACGGCGGTGACGGCGGTGCAGGCGGCTATGCCTATGCCGGAGATGGCGGCTACGGCAGTGCGGCCGGTAGCTGGGGTTCTGGCAACGGGGATGACGGCTTCGTCACTGGCAACAGCACAGCGACGTCTGACGGCATCATCAACACCAGCGCCTTCAATCAGGACATCGTGATGGGAGCCAATCTGCAGCAGAACGCGATCGACATGACCGTGGTCGGCGGCAGCCTCACCAGCACCGTTGCCGGTGAAGATCTGGGTCATGACGGCCTCGACGGCTGAACCCGTCGCACAGGATCTTACCACCCGGTGAGATCGCTTTACCCCCGGACTGCGCGGGAGATCGCGCAGTCCCCTTAAATCGGGAATTTCTGATGCCGGTCGCCTTCAGCACCGGCAGGGAAGGGCAGAAAAGGTTCGTGTCATGACGACAATGGACAGGATCACGGAAGAAATTGCACATTTCATCGGCCTGTTCGGTGTTCCCAGCGAAGATGCACGGATCAGGGATATCTACGAGGATTTCACGCCCGACCAATCCACCCCGACCATACCCGACGAGGCAAATGTTGCAGCCGGGACGCCCGCCGCGCCATATGAGCTTCTGGGCTTTGAGCCATGGGTGAATTATTATTCTCCCGGCCCGCAGATCGTAAAACTGTTTCCAAGAATTTCCGTGAAGCTCGAGAAGATCGGGGTTCCCGAAGACGGGCCGGACCAGATCGCCTATTCCGGCTTTTTGTGGCCCAGACATCTAGCCGGTTCCTCCCAGAGCCAATTGCCGCAGATCGAGCCGCCGGGCTCGGTCGTCAACCATCTCAATCAGTTGATACATCTGTCAGATAACGACTATTTCGGTGTCGGCGACCATGGGCTGCGGTTTTCGCCGGAAGCGGTCGACAATGCTTCGCTGCTTGATTTTGCCGATGAAGCGCTGGCGCTGTCGCCAATCGGCGAACTGGAGCGTCCCGGCTCCACCGAAGCGATCAAGGATTTGATCCCCACCACTTTAGCCAGTCTGGAGACCTTCAGCCTTGACGCCAGCGGCCCCGCGCAGGTGTTCCTGCACAAGGCGGTGACCATCGACGGTATCTATGTCAATGGCGAACTGGTTGAAGAGGCTCCTGACATTGCTGATTACTATTCCTTCGAGGATGAAGAGGACGAGGCCGCAGATGGCGAGCCGGATTATAATGCCCAGCTGACGCCCGATGGCCATTTTATCGTTGATGTGTCGGTGGAGCTGGACGCTGGCGGCAATACGCTCGTCAACAATGTCGTGATGAAGAATTTCTGGACGGCGGCGACGGTGACGGCGGTGGTCGGCGATCATATCGAACTCAACGCCATCATCCAGATCAACGCCCTGTGCGACAGCGACTCCATTACTTCAGCAATTGCGGGCTGGACGCAGGACGACGCCGTCAACCAGTTTCTCAACATCGCCACATTCGAGCGCATCGACGCCATGGAGGATCACGAACCAGCGGGCACTGGTGCGGTAAGTTTCCCAAAACACTGGGTCGTCACCGAAATTTCCGGCGACCTCTTGATCGTGAACTGGCTCGAACAGTTCACCTTCCAGAGCGACAATGATATCGGCATCGTGTCCTCATCAGGTGTGACGACGAAGATCATTGCGGGCGATAATCTGGGCGTGAATCAGGTGTCGATCTATGAACTGGCCTTTACCTATGACCTCATCATCATCGGCGGCTCCTGGTATGACGCCAATATCATCCAGCAGATGAATGTGCTGTTTGATAATGATCTCATCGGCGCGGTCTCCGCTTTTGAGACGACCGGCGAAGGCTCGGTTTCCACATCCGGCAATCTGCTCTGGAACCAGGCCCATATCGTCAATATTGGCGGGGCCGATAATTACGACGCGCTGCCTTCCCACTATCTGGAAGCGGCGAACAATCTTGCCGCAGGCAATGAGACCATTCCCGGCGGCGTTCTTGATGATGCGATGTTTGCAGGTCTGGGCGCGCTGCGCGTGCTTTATATCGAGGGCGACCTGCTCAATCTGCAATATATCAAGCAGACCAATATTTTGGGTGACAGCGACCAGATTGCGCTGGCGATGGATGCATTCGGTCCGCATCCGGAAGCTGCATGGACATTATCGACCGGGGCCAATGCACTGCTGAACAATGCCGGGATAGTGGATCTGGATTCGCTTGGGAAAACCTATGTTGGCGGCGAGCAATATTCGCAGGAATTGCTCATCCAGGCCGAACTGGTGTCGAGCAAACCTGATTTATGGGGGCAGGATCCCGATGCGCTGGTGAGCGAGGCGGTCGCTTTCCTTGACGATGCGATGATTGCCGACAGTTCCCATGAAGCTGCACCGGGCGTTTACATCGCCGATGATCTTGACGCGCCAAGCAGCGACGGACTGCACACGATGCTTGGCTAAAACAATAACTTATAGTGTTTCGTGATGTTTCCGTAAAAACAAGAAATACCCTGGAGCGCCATATGTGCCTGCAAATTGACAAGGGACGTTGGGGGAAACTGGGGACGCTGGGGAAACTGGGAGAAAAAACATGCCCGACGACCGCTCAGGGCCGGACGCGCGTGAATCGTCAACCGAACACAACGCAACGCCCCCGCCAAGCGTAACGCATTCAAATGACATTCCTGCAAAGCCGCCCTGCGCGCCAGGCGACCGGCCAGAGAACTGGCCGGGGGACGGATTATCGGAACTGCTGAAAGCCCAGCAGGCGGCGATCGAAAAGGCGTTCAGCGAAATCGATCTGGCGGTGGATGAATGTTACAAATCGGCCTGCGATAAGGCGCCCGCGCCGCAAAACCCGTCTCCCGCGCAACCAGTCAGGCCCGACCGGCCCCAGCCCGACCAATCTCAACCCAACGGAGCTCAACCCAACGGACCCCAACCTGATGGGACGCAAGGTGCGGGGCCTTCCCGGCCTGTCGCGCAAGAGCCGGAAGGCATGGTCACGATAGATGCCGAGCGTGGTCCGCTGATGGCTCGCGCTGCCCCTCCCAAGACCAGCCCCCCTAAGACCAGACTGGCTGCCAGCAGCGGCAAGGGAGCCGGGGGCGGAACTGGCGGGGGATCAGGTGGCGGGTCGGGCACCGGCGGCGTCTTTCACACCCGGCTTGGCCCCATCGATTTTACTGAAAGTCTCAAGGCCGGCATCAGCGCGGTGCGCAAGAACCTGATGGTGGTGATGATCTTCACCATCGCCAGTAATTTTCTCGTGCTGGCGATTCCGATCTATCTGTTTCAGATATCCGACCGCATCCTGACCAGCCGCTCGATCGACACGCTGATCATGCTGACGCTGGTCATCGTCGGGGCGGTGATCTTGCAGGCCGTATTCGACGCCATAAGGCGCTTCATCCTGATGCGCACGGCGGTCGAGGTTGCCGCGCAGCTTGGATCGCCGATATTGAGTGCAGCGGCGCGTGCCTCGCTGCATGGCAGCGGCCGCGAATATCAGACGCTGGGCGATTTGCAACAGGTGCGTTCCTTCCTCGTTTCACGGACCCTGCTGTCATTTCTTGACGCCCCTATCGCGCCGGTCTTCGTGGTTGCGATATATCTGATCCATCCGCATCTCGGCTGGATCGTCGTCCTGACCGCAGTCGTGCTTCTGGTGCTCACGCTGCTCAACCAGCGCGCCACCGCCGTCCCGTTCGGCGAAGCCAACACGGCCCAGTCAAAGGCCAATCTTCATCTGGAATCGATGTCGCGCAACTCCCAGATCATCAATGCGCTGGCGATGATACCGGAAGCCGTGCAAATCTGGGGCAGGGACACTGCATCGTCGCTGAAGTCGCAGGTCATCGCGCAAGACAGAAACATCGTCTTTGCTGCGCTTTCAAGGGGCGTGCGCCTGCTGACCCAGGTGGCCATGCTGGGATGGGGCGCGTTTCTGGCGATCGAAGGCGAGATCACGGGCGGTATGGTGATCGCGGCCTCCATCATTGCCGGTCGCGCACTGGCTCCGATCGAAGGCGCGATCGAGGGCTGGAACCAGTATAGCCAGTCGCGCGCCGCCTATGGCCGCATCACGGCGCTTTTGAAGGCCTCGCCGCTGAATTTCGAGCGTCTGCAATTGCCGCAGCCGGAAGGCCGTCTCGATGTCGAAAGGCTGCTTTACGTTCCCCAGGGCACCAAGCGTGTGGTCCTCAACGGCATTTCCTTTGCGCTGTCACCGGGCGATTCGCTGGCCATCATCGGCAATTCAGGGGCTGGCAAGACAACGCTGGGCAAGATGCTGGTCGGGTCGATTCTGCCGACCTCAGGCAATGTCAGGCTCGACCTGATGGATTTGCGCAATTGGGACCAGCGGCAATTCGGCGTCAATATCGGCTACCTGCCGCAGGATGTGCAGCTCTTTCCCGGCACGATCAAGGCCAATATCGCGCGTATGCGTGGCGACGCCACTGACGAGCAGATCTATCAGGCAGCAAAGCTCGCCGACGTCCATGAGATGATCGCCACCTTGCCGCATGGCTATGAAACCATGGTCGCCGCCGATGGCACACCGCTTTCGGGCGGCCAGAAGCAGCGGATTGCGCTTGCCCGCGCCTTCTTCGGCAATCCCAGAATGGTAATCCTCGACGAGCCGAATTCCAATCTCGACAGTGCCGGTGACGCAGCCCTCATCCGCGCGCTCGAACATGCAAGACAGCAAAAGATCACCGTCGCCACCATCACGCAGCGACCGGCCCTTTTGAGCGGCGTCGACAAGATCTTGCTGCTGGTCAACGGAACCGTCGCCCTGTTTGGCAAGCGTCAGGAGGTTCTGGGGGCGCTGGCTTCGCGCGGCATCAGTATTGAAGCCGGCTCGTTCGGTCATCAGTTGCAATAGGAGCTGGCAAGAAATGACAACTGATATCGCCAAGGTTCACGACCTGGAATGGTATGGAGAAGTTCCACGCTCGATCCGCAAGCATACGGTGGTGGGCATTTTTCTGCTTGCCCTGACCTTCGGCGGCTTCGGCGCATGGGCAACCACAGCCCCTCTTGCCGCTGCCATCATTGCCCAGGGCAGTTTTGTTGCCACCGGCCAGAACAAGATCGTGCAGCATTTTGAGGGCGGCATCATCAAGGAGCTTCTGGTCAGTGAGGGCGATGAGGTTGTCGAGGACCAGCCGCTGGTGCTGCTGGACGAGACCGCGGCGCTGGCGCGTGAAAGAGAGCTTTTCCTGCGCAGGGCGCGGCTTGATCTGATTGTGGCCCGGCTGACCTCGCAATTTCGTGACGAAGAGGAGATGACAATCCCGGTACAACTCCAGCCGCATGTGAACGATCCCGACGTCGCGGTAATCCTGGAAAGCCAAAAACTCAATTTCGAGGCCCAGCGCCGCAAGCTGATCGGTGAAGTCTCGCTTTTGCAGCAGAATGTCAGGTCGCTGGAATTCCGGGCGCAAGGCTTTACCCGCCTGCGTGATTCCACCATCGAGCAACTGGCGCTGCTGCGCGATGAATATAAGGGCAAGAAGACGTTGCTCGACAAGGGATTGCTGCGCGCCACCGAGATCAACGCCATCTTGCGCGCCATCGCCGACGCCGAAGGGCAGATCGGCCGGCTTGAAGCCGAAACCTCCGAAACCAAGGCGCAGATCATCAAGGCGCAACAGGAAATCGCCAGAACTGAAGGCAGATACCGCGAGGATGCGCTGGACCGGCTTCAGACGGCGCAAGGCGAGCTTGACGTGGTTCGCGAGCAATCGCGCGAAGCTGAAAGCGTGCTGCGCCGCGCAACCATAAATGCGCCGGTTTCGGGCACTGTCGTCCGCTCCTATTATCATACGCCCGGCGGTGTGATCGAGAGCGGCAAGGGCATCATGGAAATCCTGCCAGCCGATGTGCCGCTGATCATCGAGGCGCAGGTTCCGCGCAACGATATTGACAGCATCACCACCGGACAGGCGGCGACTATCCGGCTGGTGGCGCTGAACCAGCGCACTACTCCGGTTCTGGAGGGCAAGGTGTTTTATGTATCTGCCGATGCATTGCAGGACGCCCGGTCGGGACCGGGTCATGAGGTCTATGTGGCGCGCATCAGCCTGCCAGCAAGCGAGCTTGCGAAAGTCAGCGGCTTTTCGCCAACGCCGGGCATGCCAGCCGAGGTCATGATCCAGACCGCTGAGCGGACTTTCTTCAGCTATCTCGCCAAGCCGATTACCGACAGCATGTCGCGGGCCTTCGCCGAGCGCTGAGAACCTGTCTCCCGAGACTTGAGAACCAGTTTCGGGATAAAGACATACGTAAAAACAAAAGCTTAGAGCATTTTGCAGTCAGATGGAATCATCTGACGTCGCATAAATGCGGCTGGAACAAGAGGTTAGAGCATTTCATCACATTCTCATTGCAATCAACAAAAAGAGACGGCGCCGGGTTTTGCCCGGCGCCGTCATGAAAAGCTGGAATACAGCTTGCTGGATTGGCGATGTCAGCGGCCGCCGCCTGAGCCGCCGCTGCCACCGGAACCACCATGGCCACCGCTACCGCCGCCATGGCCACCGCTGCCGCCGCCGCCACCATGGCCACCGCTACCGCCAGAACCACCATGGCCGCTGCCGCCGTTACCGCCGCCGTTACCGCCGCCGTTGCCGCCATTGTTGCCGCCATTACCGCCGTCGTTGCCGCCGCCGCCATTGTCGCCGCCGTCAGATCCGCCATTATTGCCGGCTCTCGTGGGGGTGCCAAAATTGTTCCCGTCACCATTACCAAAGCCTGCAACAGCCTGAATGAGGGACGTGGTTATCGGGGGGCATTGTTGAAGCTCGGCGCGCGAAAGCAGGGCTGTCCTGTTCTGCGCGACGCAGCATAGTGAAAAATTTTCCTCCGTCAGCGGCTGGCACTGGGCTGCCGATAGAACGGGACGGGGGCTCTCTTGTGCGAGAACCGTAGGGATCGTGGCGCCCAACGACAGGGCGGCGACCGAACCCGCCATTACAAGGCGGCTCGTCAAAGCGAGGTGACTGGTCAACATGACAACCTCCGTTAGGACCAGGTTAAACATAAAGTCGTCACAAACCCGACTACAAGGCTTTCTTCGGGAGGCAACGAACCATCAGTATGTCAGTCTTGTGAAAGCTGTGAAATTAATCACTGCAACAGTTGATTAAACAATTTCAGCTAGACAAAATGATCGGCGCCCGGAGATTCGAATATGTTTCCTCCCCTTGCAGTGGCCCTTGCAACGGCTGCACTCGTCCTGACAGGCTGTGTGTCAGGCGACGTTACCCAGACAACCTCCAGTCTCGGTTCCCTGGCCAACAGCTATGCGGCCGGGGCCAAAACCATGCAACTTGGCGGCCACGCCTTTGCCCCGCCAGCCTTTTATGCCTTCTGCAAGCTGGAGCGCCGCCTGTGCGGCACGACCGGCTCGACCAGAACCGTCACATTGACGCCGGAACGCATGAAGGAACTGAAAGCCGTCAACCTGTCAGTGAACAGGCGTATTACCGAGCAGCACGACATCGTCTCCACCGGCAAGGAAGATGTGTGGAACCTGCCCACTAGCGTGGGCGATTGCGAGGATTTCGCCATTCTCAAGAAACATGAACTCATGAAGCGCGGCTGGCCGGCATCCGCCCTTTTGCTGACCGTGGTGACCAGTATGGGTGAGGGCCATGTCCTGCTGACCGTGCGCACGGATCAGGGTGATATGGTGCTGGATAACAAGACCAACCAGATCAGGAACTGGTCGCGCACCTCTTATCGCTATTTTGCCCGCCAATCCCAGACCCGGCACGGAAAATGGGACCGGATTGCGGGAGCGCGCGCTGCCTGAGGAGCGGCCCGGCGTGGTTGTGTTGCAATGGCTGACTGGAAGATCACAGAGGCCCTATAATTTCTTTGTCAAAGTCATAGACAGGGTCAATGATTGCGTATTTTCTGGCTGCAGGGTCTGTAACGATATATTGGATCGAGCCTAGAGCGTCCTTTGTGCGTCCTGTCGGACGCACAAAGGACGCTCTAACTCTTTGAATAAGCAGTGGAATTATCCAAAAGCCGATTCTACTTTTTGGTCCGATGCTCTAAGCGCGGCTCATAAAAACCCGTTACTTCTGGTTGCAGGGGCAATGAAAGCCTCCCTTGATCAGTCTCGCCGTTTCAATCACTCACCCGAACACTATACTCAAAATCCTTGTCGAGTGGCCAGAAGGGCCGCGGCAACTGGCTGTAAGGGCGTCGCTCTGCTTTTGGTGTTGCCAGCGCGCCTGAATCACAGACAATGACCTTGCCGGCGATCGGCTCAAAGGCAGCCCGAAAATGCTGCATGGATTTCAACACCAGCACCCGCCGTGCCGTCGGCTCGATGCCAAAAGCCCGCAATTGCTGAAGATCAACCATTTGCTGAGCTTCAGAAACAACCAATATCTCGATTCCGGCAACATCCAGAACCGCTGTTGGCCCAAAACTATGGTGCAATCCCCCCTGTATGGGGCCATCACCAATATAGCTCCCGTCGCAAAGGAGGCGCAGCACGCCGGTGACCGTTAAAGGCCCGCCACCGAAATTTGCATCTCCCTTGCCGCCGATTGTGATCGTGACCGTTTCGCCCTGCCGGTGCTGATGCAGTTCACTTGCCGCTGCCGGGTCGATCATCGGGGCAAACGCTGCCCCTTTTACGCCCGCATCAAGCAGTGCTTTCAGCAATGCCGTTGAATCGCCATAAGAACCAGCGCCGGGATTGTCGGCATAATCGGCAATAACCAGCGGCTTGTCGCCATCCCAGGCAAGCGCTTCACGGGCTGCCTCTTCCACCTCAATGAAAACATTGCGCTTTTTTGTGCGCCCCTGCCAGATTTTTTCAGCCAGTTCCAGCGCCACCGCCTTTGCCGCACGTTCAGCTTGCGGGCTTTTTGTATCATAGGTGGCAAGCACGGTTGGCCCCGCACACGCCACATCGGCTCCGGTAAAACCGGCATTGACGGAAACGGCAAGCACACCATCGGTTTCGGCAGCACGGGCCCTTTCATAAAGCGCAAGCGTTTCAGGAATATCGGTGCGGCCGGAATTGGCTTCATCAAGCATCGGCACATGTGCCCGGACCGTGCGTGGGGCAATTTCACCGCGCATGGTGCGGTCTAAAATAGCGGCCGCCTGGGCGCCGACTATGCGCATGTCAATATGCGGATAGGTCTTGTAGGAAACAAGGATCTGCGCCTGGCGCACCATTTCTTCCGAGGCCATGGCATGAAGGTCCAGCGTTGCGGCAATCGGAATTTCTTCTCCCAGTTCGGCCCGTAACAGGCTCAACAGATAAGCTTCGCCATCGGCGCAAAATTCCGGCACCATCGAGCCATGCAGGCCAAGCAAGACGCCATCAAGGCGGGTTTTATGGGTGCGCGCCGCGTCCATAATGACACCGGCAATAGTGTCATAGGCTTCTTGTGTCACACGCCCACCCGGCACCGCATGGGCTGAAATGGCATGGATGACGGTCCAGCCTTTCTGCTCGGCCACATCCATAAAGCCTGCCAGTTCGGTATTGGCATGGCGGCGCGCTGCAAAGGCTTCCTCGCCGACAAACAATGTATCTGCCTGAAATTGTGGCAGACCGGTCAGATAGCGTGAGAATGTATTGCTCTCATGCATGAATTCAGCCGTTAAAACGGTAAAGCTCATTCAGGTTAAAACCTTTTTATTGCGCCAGACGCACATGATGACTATCGCCGATCGCAACCAATGTACTGGGCTCAGGCGTTTCGTCAGGATTGGGTTGACGTGACAGGTCGGGTGAAAAGCGCATCGCATCTGGAATGGGAGCGGCTGGCGGCAGCTTGCGCGCCCCGGTCAGGATCGCATCCGGGTCCGGCACCGAGCCAATCAGGCGGCGTGTATAAGGGTGGGTCGGGCGGCTGAAGATTGAATGCCAGTCACCTTCTTCAACCACACGGCCAAAATACATGACCGCAACCCGGTCGCTGACATGCTCAACCACGCTCAAATCATGGGAAATCATGATATAGCTCAGGCCCAGCGTCTCTTGCAGGTCAAGCAGCAGATTGATGATCTGCGCCTGAATGGACACATCGAGCGCCGAGACAGGTTCGTCCAGAACCAGAATTTTCGGATTGAGCATCAAGGCCCGCGCAATGCCGATCCGCTGCCGCTGCCCGCCAGAAAACTCGTGCGGATAGCGATTAGCGTGATCGGGCAGCAGGCCAACGCGCACCAGCATCTCCCCAACCCGCTCATTGGCCTCGCTGCCACTGGCAATCTCATGCAAGGCAAGCTGTGCCGACAACATGTTGCCAATGGTCTGGCGCGGGTTGAGCGAGGCATAGGGGTCTTGAAACACCATCTGTGCAATGCGGGCGCGCTCCTTGCGGCCGGGTGCATCTGCTCCGGTGATCGGCTTTCCTTCAAACAGGATTTCGCCCGAAGTCGGCTCCTGCAAGCCCATCACCGTCAGTGCGGTGGTGGATTTCCCGCAACCCGATTCACCCACAATAGACAGGCATTCGCCTTCATTGAGCGTCAGGTTCACACCCTGAACAGCGCGCAATATCCGCTTTTGTCCAAAGATCGTCTTGCGCGGCAGGGAAAAGTGAACATCCAGATTGCGGATTTCCAGCAAGGGTGTGCTCATGGCAGCGCCTCCGCAGCTACAGAACGCGGCGTAATCAGCGTTGGCACATCGCGCCCGCGCTCATCACTTGCCACCATATCGTCAAGCTCGGTCAGGCGGCCACGTGTTGCAACGGTGCGTGAGCCCAGACGCGGGCGCGCTGCCAGCAGGCCTCTGGTGTAGGGATGCAGCGGATTTTCAAACAACGCCTTGGTGTCCTGCTCTTCCACCAGCCGCCCCTGATCCATGACCCCGACCCGCCCGCACATATTGGCAATCACGCCCAGATCATGGCTGACCAGCAAAACGGCAGTGCCTTCAGCCCGGCACAGTTCGGCAATCAATTCCAGAACACCTGCCTGCACCGTCACATCAAGGGCGGTGGTTGGTTCATCGGCAATTAAAAGGTCGGGGCGGCAGGCCAGCGCAATGGCGATCATCACCCGCTGGCGCATTCCGCCCGACAATTGATGCGGATAGGCGCGCGCGCGCTCTTCAGGTGCAGGCACACGAACGCTTTCCAGCGCCTCAACGGCTTTGTGGCGCGCGTCGCGCCAGCCAAGACCGCGATGCACGACAAACATTTCGGCAATCTGGCGGCCAATCGTCACCAGCGGATTGAGCGCCGTCATCGGCTCCTGAAACACCATCGCCATGCGGTCGCCACGCAGGCGGCGTCTGGCGCGCTTGCCAAGCTGCAACACATCCTGACCCTGAAAGTGAATGGAACCGCCGGTGATGGCCAGCGGGGATTTCAAAAGTCCCATCACCGACAGGCCGGTGATGCTTTTGCCGGAGCCGGATTCACCCACCAGCCCATAGGTTTCCCCCGGCAGAATATCGAAGGAGACGCCATGCAAAAGCTGGTTGCCCGCGCCAATGCCGATGCGCAGGTCGCGCACTGATAAGACCGGATCGGGAAGGGAACTGCTCATGTTCTTGCCGTCCTCATATGAGGGTCAAGCATATCGCGCAGACCATCGCCCAGCAGGTTGAAGCCAAGCACCGTCATGAAGATGGCAAGGCCGGGAAAGACCGCTGCCCAGGGGGCAGCGCGCATCAGTTCACGCGCATCAGACAGCATGTTGCCCCAGCTTGGCTGCGGCGGGCGAATGCCCACGCCAAGGAAGGAAAGGGCTGCTTCCGCCAGAACCGCACTGCCAATGCCAAGTGTGGCGATGACCAGCACTGGCCCTAGAATATTGGGCAGAACCTGTGTGCGCATGATGTTGATATCGCCAAAGCCTGCCGCCTTGGCCGCCTGCACAAAGCCCTGATTTTTGAGCGACAAGGTGGAACTGCGGGCAATGCGGCAGGTCCATGACCAGTTGGTCAGCCCCAGCGCAATCAGCAGGCTTGGCAGCCCCGGCCCCAGCACAGCCATGATGGCCAGCGCAAAAACCAGTGAGGGAATGGCCAGCATGACATTGGTCAGCCCGTTGACCAGATCATCCCACCTGCCACCAAAATAGCCAGCCGAGACACCAAGGGCGGTGCCGATGCAGGAATTGATAAGCTGCGAGACAAGCCCGACCGTCAGCGACACGCGCGCCCCGTAAAGGATGCGCGAAAACACATCGCGGCCCTGCCCGTCCGTGCCCAGAAAATACTCCGAACCGGGCGGCGTTTCAGAAACCATCAGATCGGCGTCAAGGATCGGATCGTAAGGAGCAAACCAGCCAGCCGTGACGGCTGCCATGATCACGATCACCACCAGTGTCAGGCCGCAGACAAAGTTGAAGCGCAATTGCATGGCTCAATCCACCTTGATGCGCGGGTCAATCACGGCATAGGCGATATCGACCAACATGTTGATAACCAGAAACCACAGGACGATAACAATCACCGTTCCCTGAACAACGGGAATATCGCGGGTTGAAACACTGTCGACCAAAAGCGAGCCGATGCCCGGCCAGGAAAACAGCTTTTCAATTACGATGGCCTGTCCCATCAGCGAGCCGATCTGTAACCCAAGCGTGGTCAGGATCAGCACCAGCACATTGCGGGTGACATGCGCGCCGATCAGGCGCGGTTCCGCCAGCCCCTTGGCGCGCGCCGTGCGCACAAAATCGGCATTCATCACATCCAGAACGCCCGCCCGCGTCGTTCGCGCCAGAAGCGCCATGGGCGAGACGCCCAAGGCAATGGCGGGTAAGATGATGTGGCGGAAACTGCCCGGCTGATAGCCAAAGCTCGGCAGCCAGCCCAGTTGCAGGGCGAAAAAATACATCAAGAGCAGGCCGAACCAGAATTCAGGCAGCGACAGGCCCGAAACGGCGACCACCATGGTGCCGGTGTCAAATATGCTGCCCGGCTTCAAGGCGGCGATAAACCCCAGCGGAATGCCGATACCGGCAGCAAAGGCCATAGCGGCCAGCGCCAGTTTGACCGACGGCCACAGCCGTGGCTCGATCACCCCCCATACCGCTTCGCGGGTCCGGTAGGAAATGCCGAGATCAAAATGCGCCAATCCCCACAGATAGTTCCACAGGCGTACCGGCCAGGGCTTGTCCAGCCCGAATTGCGCATTCAGATGCGCCATGACATCGGCATTGGTGGCGTTGCGGCCTTCAGCCATCAGGCTTGAAATGAAACTGCCGGGCACAACGCTGAAAATCACAAAGATAATCAGGACGACCGCCAGCAATGTCGGGATCATTTGCAGTGTGCGACGAAAGATAAAACGTAACATAAGCAGACCTTGCCTCCAAGGGCGGGACCGGAAACCGGTCCCGCCAACCTATCAAGCTGATCTGCTACTTGCGTGATGCAGGTGCGCTGTCGTCAATCCAGATGTCTTCATAATCCTGGATCGCCAGTTCCATGGCATTGGCCTTCAGGCCCTGCACCCATGGCTGATAAGCCATCACGGCCTTGTTGTAGTTGAAGAACCAGACCGGGGCCTCTTCCTGCAACAGATTATTGGCCTGCTTGAGCAGGTCGATCTGCTTTTGTGCATCGGTCTCATCACCGGCTTCCTCAATCAGCTTGTCAAAGTCGGCATTGCTGAACTTGACATAGTTACAGGCGCTTTGAGGCGTGGCGGAATGAAAGCAGGTCAGGAATTTCAGCGGGTCGGGGCCCGATGAGTTTGACCAGATAAAAGCTTCAAAATTGTCAGACAGGATCTTGTCGGACAGGACCGCGCTTTCTACCGGCTCTGCCGAAACCTCAACCCCGACCCTGGCCAGCATCGGAATGATGGCTTCAATGATCGGCACACCCCAGCTTTCATTCGAGGTGCCGATAATCGAAAATTTCAGGCCCGTTTCAAAGCCTGCCTCTTTCAGCAACTCCTTGGCTTTATCGGGGTCATAGGCATAAGGCTTGGCGTCCTGATCAAAGGCAGGCGACGAGACCGGCAGCCAGGACACGGCCGGATAGGCCTTGTTCTTCAAAAGCTTTTCAACAATCAGGTTCTTGTCGATGGCGTAGTTGATGGCCTGACGAACCCGCTTGTCCTTGAAAGCCTCGACATTGGGATTAAAGCCCACATTGCGGGTATAGACTTCGGCCACTTCAAGAATATGGTCCTTGAGCGCTTCTTCCTGCCCATAGGCTTCATATTGTACGGGGCCGAGCACGCTGACATCGATCTCACCATTGCGGAAGGCGACGTCGCGGGCGGCAGCTTCACCCATCAGCATGATGGAGAGCTTGTCGAGATGCGGCTTTCCTTCCTCGTAATAATCGTCGAATTTCTCAAATTCGACTTTTGAGCCGGGCGTATAATTGACCAGTTTGAAAGGCCCAAGCCCGTTTGGTTTGGAAGCCAGTTGATCTTCCGGGTAGTCCTTGGAATAGATCGGCGCAAAATTCGACATCAGGTTCCAGCCCGGTTCGGCCAGATTGATGAAGGTGATTTCAATGGTCCGGTCGTCGATCTTTTTCAGGCCGGAAATATGATCGGCAGTGCCCGCCTGAAACTCGGCGACACCGGCAATCTGCAACATCTGCTCGGCGCCCGGCAGCGCCTTTTTCGGATCGGCCAGACGGTTGTAAGACCAGATCACATCATCGGCATCGAAACTGTCGCCATTGTGGAATGTCGCTTCGCGCAACTTGTAGGTATAGGTCTTGCCATCGGCAGATTTTTCAACCGATTCAGCCAGAGCAAGCTCAGGCTGGCCGCTTTCGGAGTTCCATTTGTAAAGCGAACTGTTGAGCGCCTTGGCCACGATCTCGTCTTGCGTGTGCGGCGAGGCGGTAATGTCGAGCGACATGATGGAATTGCCGTAAGGGGCGGTGAAGATAAATTCTCCGCCATCTTTCGGGGTTGCGTCTTGCGCCAGTGCAACAGGCGCCGTTCCAAGCATAAGGGCCCCAATCAGGCCAAATCGCATTTTCATACCAATATTCTCCCTAATTTATGTTCGTTTCCCCGTTTGAGCTGCCCTCTTCATGAAAACAGCTCAATTTCTTTCATAGACGATACGCCCGTCCAGAATTGTCATTTCACATTGCGCATGCCGCAAAATTTCCTCCGGGTCGGCGCTCAGAAGATTATGCGAAAAAACAGCAATATCCGCCAGCATTCCCGCCTCCAGCCGGCCTTTGACCTTTTCAGCGCCCTGACTATAGGCCCCATTTTCCGTATAGGCACGCAAAGCCTGTTCAGGCGTCAATATCTCGGTCTCATCCATGAGTGTCGCCTTATGCGTCTTGCGCGTCATCATGGCATAAAGATCGGGGAAAGGGTTGGGCGAACAGACCGGTGAATCGCTGCCGGTGGCAGGCTTCATTCCAAGCTGGTCCCAGGTGTTGATCGGATAAGAGCGCAGGCCGCGCTCTGGTCCCAGAACTTTTACATAGGCATCGCCGAAATCATAGATGAAAGCCTGTTGCGGCACCGGCAGAATGCCTGCCTTGAGCATGCGCTGGTTGAGCGCATCATCGACATAGCCGCAATGCTCGATCCGGTGACGGTGCGTGTGGGCGGGATCGGCGGCGCGCAAACGCTCATAGGCGCGGATCAACTGCTCAACGGCGGCATCGCCAATGCCGTGGCAGGCCAGCGAATAGCCCAGCGCCGCATAGCGTTCGACCAGTTCAAAAAGCTGCGCATCCGGCAGCATCTGCACGCCAAAATTATCCGGCTCGTCAATATAGGGCTGGCGCATCCAGGCGGTGCGTCCACCTGCCGAGCCGTCGGTAAAGATTTTCACCGCGCCAATACGGAACATGTCGCTGCCCTGACCGGTGACAAGGCCCATTTCATGGCAGGGCTCGACAATCGACGATCCGGGATCGCCCAGCAAGGTTGCCCACACCCGAACCGGCAGGCGGCCGCTCTGCTCTGCCTGCTGATAGGCCTTGATCTCGGTCATGCCGTCGATCTGGCCAACGGCTGCATCCATGCAGGACGTGATGCCGAACTGCAAAAGATGATGCCCGCCCGCCTCGATCGCCTCGATGATACCGGCAAGCGAGGGGGTCGGCTGAATATCATAGACGAGGTCCTGGGCGTTTTCCGCCAGCAGCCCGGTTAAAACACCATCGGCGCGTCCGATCAGGCCGCCATCCGGGTCGGGCGTATCAACAGTAATGCCCGCCAGTTCCAGCCCGCGTGAATTGACGATGGTGACATGACCGCAAGCGCGCGTGACCGAAACCGGATGGTCAGGCAGGGCGGCATCCAGTTCCTGCGCCGTTGGCATCAGCCCGTCGGAATAGCGGGTCTGGTCAAATCCACGCGCCGTGATCCATTCGCCTTTCGGTGTTTGGGCAGCGCGCATTTGAAGCGCTTCCAGAAGGGCGCTGCGAGTGGGGGCAGCATCGGGTGTTGCATCAACCTTGCCGCGCAAAAGACCCGTCGAGATCAGGTGCAGATGCGCATCATTCAAACCCGGCATGGCAAAGCGCCCGGCCAGATCAATGATCTGTGTGTCGGGGCCGGTCAGAGCCTTGATGTCGTCGTTTGAACCGCAGGTCAGCACCTTATTGCCAAGGATCGCGATCGCTTCTGCAACCGGATTTCCATATCCGGTCCAGATGATGCCGCCCTGCAAAACAAGGTCGGCCTTTTTAGTGGAATGCATGATCCTTGCGGTCTCCCCTGTGAAAGGACAGTCTTGCTACCCGTTCTGATCCTGGCCCCATATCAGCCTTGTTCCGGCCTGATTTGTTCAGGTTGCGGTTTCTGCCTTCTCAAGGCCAATTCGGTTTTAGCAATTTATCATGCAAAATTTGCATAATGATGATATTTGAACAGGATACGCCCTGATTTTTTACAGTAAGCCAACCAGCCTCAACAAAAGTTAGAGCATCGGACCAAAAAGTAGAATCGGTTTTTGGATAATTCCGATGCTCATTCAAAGAGTTAGAGCGTCCTTTGTGCGTCCGACAGGACGCACGGCGCTCTAAGGGAAAAAAGCAGATGGAAATCAAATGGCTGGAAGATTTCGTAACGCTTGCCGAAACATCGAGCTTTTCGCGGGCGGCTGAAATTCGCAATGTCACGCAACCGGCTTTCAGCCGGCGTATCAAGCAGCTTGAAACATGGCTGGGCGCCCCCCTCATCAGCCGCGCCACCATGCCTGCTGAACTGACTCAGGCAGGGCTTAATTTCCTTCCTGTCGCCCAGGAGACGATCCGCACCTTCAGTGTCGTGCGCGAATCCTTGTGCCCGCCTGTCGAGCAGGGGCTGGTTCGATTTGCTGCGCTCCACACCTTGACCATTACTTTTTTCCCGCAATGGATACAGGAACTGCAAGACAATAGCTGTAAATTTGGAACCTCCTTCATTGCCGACAGAGGCGGTATCGAGGCCAATCTGACGGCGCTGACCGATCGTGAGACAGATTTTTTTCTCACCTATGCGCATCGTGATGTGCCGTTTCACCTTGATCGCAACATGTTTTCCTCTTTGACCATCGGCACCGACCGGCTGATCCCGGTTGCCGCCCCGCAATTGCTGGCGGAGGGGGCAAGACAGGCAAAAGCCATTCTGGACAGGTCAGATATCGCACCCTTGGCCTTGCCTTATCTGGGCTATGGCCACAGTTCGTTTTTTGGCGTGGCGCTTGACCGGCTGTTTCTCAAGCAGCCGTCCTTCCGGCGTAAAACCGTGCATGAAAGCCCGATCAGCGCCAGCCTGCGGGAACTGACCCTGGCAGGTGCGGGCCTGTGCTGGCTGCCGGAAAGTCTGGTCCGGCAAGATATTGCTCAAGGCGATCTGATTATGTGCTCAACGGACCCTTTCTGGACACTTGATCTTGAAATCCGGCTCTATCGGAGTTCAAAAATACCCCGTAATGGCGTGCTGGAATCCATCTGGCAGGCGGCACAGAAACTGGCGGAAAAATCTTAGTAAGGCTCTAGCCTGCCTGGCCCAGCCAGTCGCGTAAAGCCGGGATTTTTCGGCCATTGCGCCCCATCACCGATTTTGCCGCACATAGAGCGTTGAGAACGGCTTCAGCAGTTGCCTCCACCGCAGCCTCAAAAACATGGTCGATATAATCGTCATGAAGGCGCGAGATTGTGCTGATGGGCAGGCAAGGCTTGTGCGGCTTTGGATCGGCAGTGGTGAAAGCAATGGAAACATCGCCGCTGCCATGGCCCCAAAAAGAGCCAAGGCGGGCAATGCCTGCACCCGCACGGCGCGCCACACGGCCCAGTTGCCGCTCTTCCAGCGGCAGATTGGTGCCAAGCACAATAATGATCGAGCCGCTTTCAGGCCGGGGCGGAATTTTGGGATCGGGTCTGCGTCCATCCGGCAAGATGAGATCGCCAGCCCTGCCGAAATTGGAAAGCACCAGCGCGCCCAGCGTAAAATTTTCCTCCCCGATTGCAATCAGCCGGGAAGCGCTGCCAATCCCGGCCTTGAAACCAAAGCTGGTCATGCCCGCGCCCGCCCCGATATTGCCCTGTTCAACCGGGCCATGATGGGCAGATTCCAGCGCAATTTGCGCATTTTGCGGGGTGATGAGGCGCGCCTGAATGTCATTGATGGCGCCATCATTGCATTCGCACACAAGCGAATTGACGGTGCCGGTCGTACGCCCGATTTCAGGATTGGCGGCAATGGCTTCCTCAATCAGCGCCTCAATGCAAGGGGCTACCGAAAATGTATTGGTCAACAGGATTGGCGTTTCGATGGTGCCAAGTTCCGCCAGTTGCATCAGCCCGGCCGACTTGCCAAAGCCGTTGATCACCTCGACTGCGGCGCGAACCTTGGATTGAAACAGATTGCCATCATGCGGCTTTATGGCTGTGACGCCGGTTGCCACGCCGTCTTCAATGCGGGTCCAGTGCCCGACAAGGACACCGGGCACATCGGTGATGCTGTTGCCCGGGCCGGGCTTTAGCCGCCCGGTGTTCAGTCCCAATTGCCGTGCTGCACCCATTTTCAGTTCCCGCCTCATTCAATCCCCGCTTCATTCAATCAAAGACTGTTATCTCACCCTGTCACCTTGTCGCGGCAGATATGAGGGGTTTATGCTGTGCGCCTCATATTCATATTGTGCTTGGAGTCAGGCCTTGCAGAGCGTTTGACCGGCTCATCCATCACGGCGTCCGGCAAGGCCAGCGCCGTCAGTTGCGCGCGGTCGGTAATGGTCAGGCGCATGCCCTGAACCTTGAGACACTGTCCTTGCAAGGCTTTGATCGAGCGTGACAGGTTTTCAGGCGTCATGCCGAGATAAGAGGCCAAATGGCGCTTTTCCACCGGCAAGACAATGCTGTCAGCAGCGTTTTCATGGTCTGAGCGCTGCAATATATAGGCGGCCAGCCGCTCAACGGAACTGCGCAGCTTCAAATTCCTGGTCTGGCGCACAAAACCGCGATAGCCATTGGCCAGTTCACGCATCGCCGCCATGGCGAAATCAGGATCATGGCGTAGTGAGACGCGCACATCGGCCACCGGAATCATGACGATTCTTGACCGCTCCAATGTCCGCGCCGACATCAGATAGGGCTCGTCACACACACAGGCTGCCAGAATGAAGGTCGAAACCGGCTGCACCACCCCCATCACCGTGCTGCGCCCGTTCCAGCTGGCGAACAATTCAACAGAGCCATCAATGAGGATATGCAGGAAATCAGCAAAATCACCCTGCTCAATCAAGTCGAGCCGGGGTGGAAAGACCTGTGAATAGGCAATCTTCATCAAGCTCTCGAAGGTCGGCGTCGACATTTCCCGAAACAGGGGAAGGCGACGCAATTCCGACTTTCGATCATCAGTCATTCGGGAATGCCCCGCCTTTATAAATTGATACTTATCAATTTTTTCTTTGAATTATATCAACAAAAGATGCAAGCCCTTTATTTTAACGACAAAAGACAATGAAAATCTGCTGTCTCCTCGTCCAAAAATCATCCGGATCCTGCGGCAAAGTTGGAATTGATCTAAATCAACGACACTGGTGCCTTATGCCTGTTTGATGGCACGTGAACCAAACCAGATAGCCAAGGGCCCGCTCGCCAAGGCGGCCTGAGGCCAGCCATGACGGGTCACATGATGCCAAGCCACAGCCAACAGCAAAGAGCCCTCTGGCTCAGCACGCTCGCTTTTACGCTTTGCTTTGCCGTCTGGACGATTTTTTCCATTATCGGGCTGTCGATCAAGGATGAGCTTCAACTCTCCGAGTTTGAATATGGCGTGTTGATCGCCACGCCGGTGCTGACCGGCTCGCTGATCCGCCTCATCCTTGGCGTCTGGACCGAGCGCTTTGGCGGACGGCTGGTGTTTTCCGCCCAGATGATTTTAACCGGGCTCGCCACCTTTGCGATGACCTTTGCCAACAGCTATTTTACCTTCCTGCTGGCCGCTCTTGGCGTGGGGCTGGCCGGTGGCTCCTTCATCATCGGCGTCGCCTATGTCACCAAATGGTATCCGCAGGCAAGCCAGGGCACAGCACTTGGCGTCTTTGGCATGGGCAATGTCGGTGCGGCGGTAACCACGTTCCTGGCCCCTTTCGCGCTGGTTGCATGGGGCTGGCAAGGTGTGGCGCAATTATGGGCGGCGATCATCGCTGTCATGGGCGTCGTCTTTTATCTTCTGGCCAAGGATGATCCTGATTTTACAGCGCGCCGCGCGCAAGGCATTTCCGCGCCAAGTCTGGCCGAGCAGTTTGCGCCGCTGAAGAAACTTCAGGTCTGGCGTTTTTCGCTCTATTATTTTTTCGTCTTTGGCGGCTTTGTCGCGCTGGCTCTGTGGCTGCCCTATTATCTGGTGCAGGTCTATGATGTCGATATTCGCACCGCCGGTATAGCGGCTGCCATATTCAGCCTTTCAGCCAGTATTTTCCGTGCTTATGGCGGCGTGCTTTCCGACCGTTTTGGCGCCCGCACCGTCATGTACTGGACGCTCGGCTTTTCGGCGCTTTTCCTGTTCATGCTGTCTTATCCGCCCACCGATTATGTCATCCGCGGCCGCCATGGCCCGATTGCCTTTTCCACTGAAATGGGACTGTGGCCTTTCGTGGTCACGCTGTTTGCGCTGGGCTTTTTCATGAGCCTTGGCAAGGCCGCCGTCTTTCGCCATATCCCGGTTTACTATCCCAAACATGTCGGCTCGGTCGGCGGGCTTGTCGGCATGATCGGCGGGCTTGGCGGCTTTGTCTTGCCAATTATTTTCGGCGCGTTGCTGGATGTCACCGGCATCTGGACCTCAGCTTTTGTGCTGCTGCTTTTGATCGTCGTCGTCTCGCTTGGCTGGATGCATTTTTCAATCCGCGCCATGGAGCGGCAAGCGCATGGGGCAGCGCTCGACCGGCTGCCCAACTTCCCCGAACTGGCCGAAATTCACGACCCCGACCGCACGGTGATGGCGCGTGTCATCGACGACTGGCGCCCGGAAGACCCGCAATTCTGGAACGACAAGGGCAAGAAGATTGCAACACGCAATCTGTGGATTTCAATCCCCGCTTTGCTGCTGGCCTTTGCCGTGTGGATGGTCTGGTCGGTGGTGGTTTCAAAACTGCCCTCGATCGGCTTTGATTTCACCCAAGATCAACTGTTCTGGCTTGCGGCCCTGCCCGCATTGTCGGGCGCAACCTTGCGCATTTTCTACAGTTTCATGGTGCCGATTTTTGGCGGCAGGCTGTGGACGACACTTTCAACCGCCTCGCTGATGATCCCGGCAATGGGCATTGGCTATGCGGTGCAGGACCCGACAACGCCCTATCTGATCTTCATTGTTCTGGCGCTTTTATGCGGCTTTGGCGGCGGCAATTTCGCCTCATCCATGGCCAATATCAGCTTCTTTTATCCGCGCTCGGAAAAGGGCAATGCCATGGGTCTGAATGCCGGACTTGGCAATCTGGGCGTCTCGGTCATGCAGTTTCTGGTGCCCCTTGTCATCACCGCCGGCGTGTTTGGCGCGCTGGGCGGCGCACCGCAATTGTTGCCAGATGGCAACCCGATCTGGATGCAGAATGCCGGTTTCATCTGGGTGCCGTTCATCATGGTCTCAACCGCGCTGGCCTGGCTTGGCATGAATGATCTGGCCGATGCGCGCTCTTCGTTTCGTGAACAGGCAGTGATTTTCACCCGCACCCAGAACTGGGTGATGTGCCTGCTTTATGTCGGCACATTCGGCTCTTTCATCGGCTATTCGGCAGGCTTTCCACTGCTGTCGGGGCTGGCATTTCCTGAAATCAATGCGCTGCAATTCGTCTTTCTCGGACCTTTGATCGGCGCGCTGAGCCGTGCTGGCAGCGGCTGGCTGGCCGACAGGATCGGCGGCGGGCGCGTCACCTTCTGGGTGTTTGTGGGCATGATTTTCTCGGTGCTGGTGGTGATCTGGGGCCTGCAAAGCGCATCTTTTTCCATCTTCTTTGCCGGTTTCATGGCGCTGTTTTTCTTCACCGGGGTCGGCAATTCCTCAACCTTCCAGATGATCCCGGTTATCATGCGCAAGGAAATTGCCCGGCTTTATCCCGACCGGAGCGTTGACGAACAGCGCCGCCAGTCGGAGCGTGAGGCGGCCGCCATCGTCGCCTTCACCAGCGCCATTGGCGGCTATGGCGGCTTTTTTATCCCCAAAGCCTATGGCACCTCGATCGGCCTGACCGGCGCGCCGCTTGCCGCATTGTGGGCCTTCCTTGCCTTTTATGTCCTGTGCCTCGTCGTCACCTGGGCGGTTTACACCCGTCGTGGCGGCCTGCTGCACGATATTGAACGCGGTCGTCGGGCGATGCCTGCCGCCATTCCTGCCCGATAGTCTTTAGGAGACCAAAGATGAGCCATCTGCTGGATCGACTGAATTTTCTGACCTCCTTGCGAAAAGATACGTTCGCCGATGGTCACGGCCAGACGACAATTGAAAACCGCGACTGGGAAGATGTGTATCGCCGCCGCTGGCAGCACGACAAGATTGTGCGCTCCACCCATGGGGTCAATTGCACCGGGTCCTGCTCATGGAAGATCTATGTCAAATCCGGCATCGTCACATGGGAAACCCAGCAGACCGACTATCCGCGCACAAGGCCCGACATGCCCGACCACGAGCCCCGCGGCTGCGCGCGCGGCGCGTCTTATAGCTGGTATCTTTACAGCGCCAACCGGGTCAAAACCCCGCTTATTCGTGGCCGCTTGATGCGACTGTGGCGCGAAAAGCGCCGGACAATGAGCCCGATCGAGGCATGGACGGCTATCCAGAACGATGCGGCGGCCCGCGAAAGCTACACAAAAATTCGCGGCAAGGGCGGGTTCGTGCGGGCAAGCTGGGATGAGGCAACCGAAATCGTTGCTGCCGCCAACGCCTACACGACAAAGAAATACGGGCCGGACCGGGTGTTTGGCTTTTCTCCGATCCCGGCCATGTCGATGGTGTCTTATGCGGCGGGCACGCGCTATCTGTCGCTTCTCGGCGGCACCTGCATGTCGTTTTATGACTGGTATTGCGATCTGCCGCCAGCCAGCCCGCAAACATGGGGCGAACAGACCGACGTTCCTGAATCTGCCGACTGGTATAATGCCGGTTATCTTCTGATTTGGGGGTCCAACGTGCCGCAGACGCGCACGCCGGACGCTCATTTTTACACCGAGGCGCGCTATAAGGGCACCAAGAGCGCTGTCATCTGCCCGGATTATTCCGAGGCCGCCAAATTCGGTGACATCTGGCTTCATGCCAAGCAAGGCACGGATGCAGCCCTTGGCATGGCGTTTGGCCATGTCATTTTGCGCGAGTTTCACCTTGACCGGCAGGTGTCCTATTTTGAGGATTACTGCCGCAAATATTCCGACATGCCGATGCTGGTGCGCCTTGACCGCCAGGGCGAGCGGCTGGTTCCGGGACGCCAGTTGCGCGCTGCCGATTTTGCTGATGGGCTTGGCGAGAAAAACAATCCCGACTGGAAAACGGTCGGCATTGATGAAACCTCGGGCAAGATTGTCGTACCCAATGGCTCGATCGGTTTTCGCTGGGGCGAAAAGGGCAAATGGAACCTTGAGCAAAAGGCTGGCAAGCAGGAGGTCAAACTCAAGCTCAGCCTGATCCATGATAAGGATCATGACGAGGTTGCCGGTATTGATTTTCCTTATTTTGGCGGTGCCGCCGCCAACGGTTTTGAAGTCGATGACCGCGGCGAGATTTTAACCCGCAATGTGCCGGTGAAAAAGCTGAAACTGGCCGATGGCGAAGAGGTTCTGGTCGCCACGGTGTTTGATCTTTTATGCGCCAATTACAGCCTTGATCGCGGGCTGGGGGGCGCGCATGTCGCGGCCGATTATGATGCCGATGTGCCTTTTACGCCTGCCTGGGCCGAGCGCATCACCGGGGTGCGGCGCGACAAGATCATTCAGGTCGCCCGTGAATTTGCCACTAACGCCGAAAAGACCAATGGCCGTTCCATGGTCATTATCGGTGCGGGAATGAACCACTGGTTCAACATGGACATGAATTACCGCGCCGTCATCAACATGCTGGTGATATGCGGTTGTGTCGGCCAGTCGGGCGGCGGCTGGGCGCATTATGTGGGCCAGGAAAAGCTGCGCCCGCAAACCGGCTGGACACCGCTGGCCTTTGCGCTCGACTGGGCGCGCCCGCCGCGCCACATGAACTCAACCAGCGCCTTTTATGCCCACACCAATCAGTGGCGCTATGAAACGGTTGGCGCCGCCGATATTTTATCGCCGACCGCACCGGCAGGCGATTGGGCAAAATTGAGCCTGATCGACTATAATATCCGTGCCGAGCGCATGGGCTGGCTGCCTTCGGCCCCGCAATTGAAAACCAACCCGCTGGAGGTGGCAAAAGCCGCCCAAAAAGCCGGTATGGATGTTCAGGACTATGTCGCCAGAGGCCTGAAAGCAGGCACATTGCAAATGTCTTGCGAAGACCCCGACGCCCCGGAAAACTGGCCGCGCAATCTGTTTGTCTGGCGCTCCAACCTGCTTGGCTCATCCGGCAAGGGGCATGAATATTTCCTGAAACATCTGCTGGGCACCGACCACGGTGTGCAGGGCAAGGATCTGGGCGAGGAAGGCGGCATGAAGCCGGTCGAGGCCGTCTGGCACGATGAAGCGCCGGAAGGAAAACTCGACCTTCTCGTCACCATCGATTTTCGCATGTCGACCACGGCGGTCTATGCCGACATCGTGCTGCCAACGGCAAGCTGGTACGAAAAGGACGACATGAACACGTCCGACATGCACCCGTTCATCCATCCACTGCAGGCAGCGGTCGATCCGGCCTATGAATCAAAAACCGACTGGGAAATTTTCAAGGCGATCGCCAGGAAATTTTCTGAAATCGCCCCGGAAGTTCTGGGGGTTGAAGCTGATGTGGTGCAATTGCCGATGCAGCATGACAGCCCCGGCGAACTGGCGCAAAGCGTGGTGGCCGACTGGAAGCAGGATGAGTGCGAGCTGATCCCCGGTGAGACGGCCCCAAACTATATCGCCGTCGAGCGTGACTATCCCAACCTTTACAAGCGCTTTACCTCCATCGGGCCGTTGATGGAAAAGATCGGCAATGGCGGCAAGGGCATTGCCTGGGATACCAAGCAAGAGGTCCATCATCTGAAGGCGCTCAACGGCACCGTCATTGAAGAGGGCGCGACCAAAGGGCTGGCGCGGCTGGATACGGCCATTGATGCTGCCGAAATGATCCTGATGCTGGCGCCTGAAACCAATGGCGAGGTGGCGGTCAAGGCATGGGAGGCGCTGGAACAGGCCACAGGCAGGAAGCATCGCCATCTGGCAGCGGTCAAGGAAGATGAGAAAATCCGCTTCCGCGACATTGCCGCCCAGCCGCGCAAGATCATCTCGTCGCCGACATGGTCGGGCATTGAAAGCGAGGATGTTTCCTACAATGCCGGCTGGACCAATGTGCATGAACTGATCCCGTGGCGCACGGTCACCGGTCGCCAGCAGCTTTATCAGGACCATGAATGGATGCGCGCCTTTGGCGAGGGATTTGTGACATGGCGGCCACCGCTTGACCTGAAAACCGTCGGCAAGGAGGCGACCCGCTCCTTGGCGCAAGGTGAGCCGCATGTGGTCTTGAATTTCCTCACCCCCCACCAGAAATGGGGCATCCACTCGACCTATACCGACAATCTTTTGATGCTGACGCTCAATCGCGGCGGGCCGGTGGTGTGGATGTCTGAAATCGACGCCCAAAAGGCCGGGCTGGTCGATAATGACTGGGTGGAAGTCTTCAACATCAATGGCGTCATCACCGCGCGCGTCGTGGTCAGCCAGCGGATGAAGGAAGGTTCGCTGTTCATGTATCACGCACAGGAAAAGATCGTGAACACGCCCGGCAGCCAGATCACCGGCAAGCGCGGCGGCATCCACAATTCTGTGACCCGCATTGTGCTCAAGCCCACCCATATGATCGGCGGCTATGCCCAGCTTGCCTATGGCTTCAACTATTACGGCACGGTCGGGTCCAACCGTGATGAATTCGTCATCGTGCGCAAATTGTCGAAGGTCGATTGGCTCGACCAGCCCGCAACCCAGTTACCGGAGGCAGCGGAATGAAAATACGTGCTCAGATCGGCATGGTGCTCAATCTCGATAAATGTATCGGGTGCCACACCTGCTCCGTCACCTGCAAGAATGTCTGGACCAGCCGCGAAGGCGTTGAATATGCCTGGTTCAACAATGTCGAAACCAAGCCCGGCATCGGTTATCCCAAGGACTGGGAAAACCAGAAACGCTGGAATGGCGGCTGGCAGCGCACCAAAAGCGGCGCGCTGCAACCGCGTCAGGGCAGCAAATGGCGCATCCTGTCCAATATTTTCGCCAATCCCGATCTGCCTGAAATCGACGATTTTTATGAACCGTTCGATTTCGACTATGACCATCTGAAATCCGCGCCGGAAATGAAGGCTTTTCCAACGGCGCGGCCACGCTCGAAAATTTCGGGCGAGCGCATGGAAAAGATCGAATGGGGGCCGAACTGGGAAGAAATTCTTGGCGGCGAGTTTGAAAAGCGCTCAAAAGATTACAATTTCGAGGGCATTCAGAAGGAAATTTACGGCCAGTACGAAAACACCTTCATGATGTATCTGCCGCGCCTGTGCGAGCACTGTCTCAACCCGACCTGCGTGGCGGCTTGCCCATCTGGAGCAATCTACAAGCGTGAGGATGACGGTGTTGTTTTAATTGATCAGGAAAAATGCCGCGGCTGGCGCATGTGTGTGTCGGGCTGTCCCTACAAGAAGATCTATTACAACTGGTCAACCGGCAAATCCGAAAAATGCACCCTGTGCTATCCGCGTCTTGAAAGCGGCCAGCCGACGGTGTGTTCGGAAACCTGTGTCGGGCGCATCCGCTATCTGGGTGTCATGCTTTATGACGCCGACAAAATTGCTGAAGCGGCGGCCACGGAAAACGAGCAGGATCTGTATGATGCCCAGCTCGGCGTTTTCCTCGACCCCAATGACCCCGAAGTGATTGCGCAAGCGCGTGCCGCCGGTATTCCCGAAGACTGGATCAAGGGCGCGCAAAATTCGCCGATCTGGAAAATGGCGATGGAATGGAAGATCGCCTTCCCGCTGCATCCCGAATATCGCACCTTGCCGATGGTCTGGTATGTGCCGCCACTGTCACCGATCCAGAATGCGGCGGAAGCTGGCAAGATTGCCGCACAGGACGATATGCCCGATGTGCGCAGTTTGCGCATTCCGGTGCGTTATCTGGCCAATATGCTCACCGCTGGTGATGAAGCACCCATCGTCTCGGCGCTGGAGCGGATGCTCGCCATGCGCTCCTATATGCGCTCCAAGACGGTCGATGGCGTCGTCAATCTTGGTGTCGCCAAGCGCGTTGGCCTGGCTCCGTTGCAGATTGATGAGATGTACCAGTTGCTGGCCATCGCCAATTATGAGGACCGCTTCGTCATCCCGACCACGCATCGCGAACTGGTTGAAGATGCCTATGACCTGAAGAGCGGCTGCGGTTTCACCGATGGCAATGGCTGCTCATCCGGCCATTCGGGACAATCGCTGTTTGGGGCTAAAAAATTCCGCAGCCCACAGGAGTTCATCGCATGAAAACCTATAAGGCGCTTTCCGCCCTGTTGACTTACCCTGAGACCGAGCTTCAGGAGGCAATTCCGGCCATCAGGACCGTTCTTGACGAGGGGCTGCTGACGCAAGTCTCGATTCATGCGCTGGAGCCGCTCTTGTCCTCGCTTGAAACAGACGATCTTTATGATCTGCAAGAGCGCTATGTGCTGCTGTTTGACCGCTCGCGGACCCTGTCGCTCAATCTGTTTGAGCATATTCATGGCGAAGGCCGCGACCGGGGTGGGGCCATGGTCGATTTGCTTGAAACCTATCGGGCAGGCGGCTTTGATCTGGCAGGCGTTGAACTGCCCGACCATCTGCCGGTGCTGCTTGAATTCTTATCGACCAGGCCGGTGACTGAGGCCCAGTCTGTTTTAAGCGATGCCGGTCATATCATTCTGGCGCTGGCCGAGCGCCTGGAGCGGCGCGGCAGCGTCTATGCCGCCGTCTTTCAGGCTCTGGTGGCGATTGCCGCCGCCGACGCTTCCACAGAAGAAGCCCAGGCGCTTCTGGCACAGGAAGACGACAATCCCGAAGATCTGGAAGCCCTTGATGCGGTGTGGGAAGAGGCGATGGTGACCTTTGGCCCCGACCCGAATGCAGGCTGCCCGATCAGTCGTGACATTCTGGCCCGTATGGACCCCGCGCCTGCCGGGGCACCGCGCGAAATGGGAGGCTGATATGAATTATCTTGTCTTTGGCGTCTATCCCTATATCGCCATCACGGTGATGTTTGCCGTCAGCATCATCCGTTATGATCGTGATCCTTTTACGTGGAAATCGAAATCAAGCCAGCTTTTGCGCAAACGGCAATTTGTTCTCGGCTCGGTGCTGTTTCATGTCGGTGTGCTGGCCATTTTTGCCGGGCATCTGGTCGGGCTTTTGACCCCGATCCAGATTTTTGATTTTCTCAGCGTCAGCCATGAAGCCAAGCAGTTGATGGCCATCGGGCTTGGCGGCATTGCCGGTATCATGGCGCTGATCGGTGGTGTTTTGCTGCTGCACCGGCGGTTGTTTGACCCGCGCATCCGCGCCAATTCCACACTGGCCGACACCGGCATCATGGTGCTGTTGATGGCCCAGCTTGTTTTAGGGCTGGCCTCGATCCTTGTCTCGCTCAACCATCTTGATGGCGCAGAAATGGTCAAGCTGATGAACTGGGCGCAAGGCATCATCTATTTACGCCCCGGGGCTGCCGATTATCTGGTTGGCGTCCACTGGCTGTTCAAAGCCCATATCTTCCTTGGGCTGACGATCTTCCTGTTGTTTCCGTTCACGCGGCTGGTCCATATGTTCTCGGCCCCCGTGCGCTATCTGTGGCGGCCGGGCTATCAGATCGTGCGCTCAAGGCGGGGGGCAAAACCGGCCCGCTCCGGCCTCGAGCCGCTGCCGCGCATGGAGGCGGGAGAATGAGAGTTCTTGATCTGACCAACGCGCCGGTGCCGGTCACCGTTAACGGCATCACCATCGCCCCTGAAGCGATTGCCGCAGAAGCACAAAACCACCCCATGCCCAAAGGCAGCAAGCCAGGCTGGGCATGGAAGGCAGCAGCGCGGGCGCTGGTGTTGCGTGAAGCGCTGTTGCAGGAGGCACGCACAAAAAATATCGAGGCTGCGCCGATCGAGCTGGAAGAAGGCAAATGGGAAACGCAGGATGAGGCGTTGATCCGCCAGCTTCTGGAACAGGCCATTCCGGCGGCCACAATCGATGAGGCGGCCTTGCGCGCGCTTTATGATGATGCACCGGAGCGGTTTCGCGGGCCATCGCTGTTTGAGGCAGCCCATATATTGTTTGCCGCCAACCCTGAGGATGCGGGCGCAACACTGCTGGCGCGCCAGCAGGCCGAGGCGGTTCTGGCTGAATTAAAACGCGATCCACGGCGTTTTGCGGCACTGGCCAAACAGTTCAGCGCCTGCCCGTCGCGTGAACATGGCGGCATGCTTGGTCAATTGGCTTCGGGCGATACCGTGCCTGAATTTGAAGCTGCCCTTGCCGTGATGGAAGAAGGCGAAATTTCAAAAACGCCCCTTGAAAGCCGTTATGGCTTTCATCTGATCCGGCTCGATGCACGGGTTCGTGGCGAGGTTTTGCCGTTTTCCACTGTCCTGCCGCAATTGCGCGAAGCACAGGAAAAAACCGGATGGGTGCGCGCCAGCCGCGCTTATATTGATGCGCTTGCCGCCAAAACCACAGTGACCGGGATTGATTTGAACGAAAAACCGGAGAAGGTTGAGCACTCAGCGGTCAGAAAAGCAGGATAAGATAATGCAGCTTGGATATGTCAGTGTGCAGGGCCGCGGCGAGATCGATCTTCTGCTGGCCGATGTTGTGGCCCGCCTTGAAGCCCGCAACATAGCTCTGGCAGGCACGGTGCAGACCAATATCGAGCGCAGTGACCGCCGCCATTGCGACATGGATCTGCGCCTGTTGCCGGATGGACCCATTGTGCGCATCAGCGTTGACCGGGGCGCTGAAGCCCGCGGCTGCCGGCTTGATGCCGGAGTGCTGGAACAGTCTGTCTTATGGGTGACAAAGGCGCTGGACGGGGCCGAATTTCTGATCGTCAATAAATTTGGCAAGCAGGAGGCCGAAGGCAAGGGACTGACCGGCGTAATTGCCGAGGCGCTGGAACGCGGGCTGCCGGTTCTGGTCGGGGTCAATGGGCTGAACCTGCCATCTTTCCTCGATTTTGCCAGCGATATGGCGACAAAGCTGACACCGGACGTGCAAAGCGTGGCGGACTGGTGTTTTGCCGCCTTGGCTGAAACAAGGCCGCAGACCAGGTCTGTATCGGTAAAAGAACCGGCAATAATGCCCGCATGATCTTTGCACTCATGCAGCGTGCAGACATGAATTGACCCCCGAAGCTGGTTCCCAGCTTCGGGGGTCATATTTTAGTTTATACGTATGATCTTGTCTGAAAGGTCTGCAACTTTTCTAAGATCATGCTCCAAGTTCTTGTTTTAACCGCATTTGTGCGACGCCAGATGTATCCATCTGGCTGCAAAATGCTTTAGCCCCGGCGCATCGCACCGTTTTCCCAGCCCTCGAACTTGCCGGTGAAGAAATTCACATTTTTAAAGCCCAGCAGTGACAAGACCGTATAGGAATGGGTCAACTGAACGCCGCCGCGCGTGAACAAAATGATCTGCTTGTCGGGCGTTACGCCTGCTTCTTCATAAAGCTTGCGCAACTCATCCGTGTTTTTCAAAACCCGGTCATCATTCAAGGTGCTGTCCCAGAATACGTTGACGGAGCCTGGAATCTGACCCGCTGCATAGTCAGATGGGGCGCGCACATCCAGAACAACCACGTCCGGATTGCCAGACAGTTCCTGAACCTGTTCGGCACTCAGGAAATGCGGGCCTTGCGCGTCATTTTGGGAAATATCCTCGCCGGTGAAGGCATAATTGTTGAGCGCAAGCGCTTGTCCGGCTGCCGGATCGCGGCTCCACTCATCCCAGCTTTCATCATAGATGCGCACATTGGTGTAGCCCAGATTGCGCAGCGCAATATAATTATTGGCAGCAGCAACACCCGAACCGCAATAGGACAGGATTTCCTTGTTCTTGTCGATGCCGCGCGAGATCAGCAGATTGTTGATGACATCCTCAGGCAGAACCTTGCGATCCTCGCTCAACAGGCGTGAGGCGACAATCGACTTTGCGCCCGGAATATGTCCATCGACAAAAGCATCCGAATTGCGACCATCGACAATCACAGCCTCGGGCGACTGGAGCCGGGCTTCGACATAGGCCTTGTCAACGCGCATGTCATGCTTGTCGGTAATCTTGAAATCGCTGGCGGCAACTTCGACAGGCCCGGTCTCCAATGTTCCGGTAAAGGCTCCCACGCCACCATCCAGCACATGGATGTTTTTAAAGCCTGCATATTCAAGCGCAATGAAGGCGCGACCCGGCAGTGACGTAGTGTCATAAATCACCAGCGTTTCGCCATTGTTGAGACCGGCGGCGGCAATGACCTCTTCAATCACGGCATCATCTTGAAACTCATTGCGGATGCCATCACGCTCCGAAACATTCAGTGCCGCCCAGGGCAGGTTGACTGCGCCGGGAATATGGCCTTTCTCAAAAGCCGCCGGCTGGCGCACATCGACGATTTTTGCACCCTTGTCTGCAAGTTCGGCAAATTGCTCGGCACTGACGATAATCGGATAGCCGGCTTCCTGCGCCTGAGCGGCCATGCTGATCAGCGAACCCGGCATTGCGGCGCTGATGACGGGGGCTGCAATGGTCAGGGCTGCAACAGACAGGGCGCTGGCGGCCAGAAGGGTTTTGGCGGACTGGTGAAGGGTTGAGGAAAACATTGAGAAAAAACCTTTCGAGATATTCGATGCCGCAATGTCCCAAAGATTACCGATGCAAACAATGAACAGACTGCCAAAACCGGGCATGGATGCGAAACAGTTTTCTTATTTTAGCGCATATCTTGAAATCAGTTGACGACCAGACGTTCCCAGCCTGTCAAAAGCGCTTCCCAGCCGGGAAAGATTTTAAACAGGATAATCTGGAATGTCCGGTCAAATCCAAACCAGATGGCCAGCCCAACCAGCAGGATCACCAGCCCCATGATCTGCTGGATGCGGGCGCTATGGCGCTTGAGAACATTGATGCGCTTGTAAAGGCGGTGGCCAAACAGCACGGCCAGCCCCATGGGAATGGCCGTTCCAAGGCTGAAGGCAAGGGCAGTTGCAGAAGAGTGCCATGTTGTCTGCTGATTGAGCGCCAGCGTGATGACAGACGCCATGATCGGCCCCACACATGGTGTCCAGGCAAGGCCAAGGCCAGCCCCCGTCAACAGCCCGCTGCCAAAGCCCGATGACGTGCCAGCCCCCGCAAAACGGTTTGCAAGGGGGGCGGCCAGCATTTCAAACCGGCTCTTTAAAACAGGCACGGCAAGAACCAGCCCCATAACAATAAAGATCAGGGCCGCCACTGTTCGGTGAATGTCCGGCGGGATCGAAAACTGGCGCACCAGCAGGCTTAAAGCCAAAGTGACGCCGCTGAAGAACAGGGCAAAGCCGATGATGATGCCCGCAGGGCGCAGCCGCCCACCAATTGCCGAATTGGCAAGAATGACAGGCAGCAGCGGCAAGACACAGGGTGACAAGACCGTCACCACGCCCGCAACAAATGCGAAAAACAGGCTCATTTAGCGGGTATTTTCATTAAGCCCGGCAACCCCGCCGGCATTCCACAGCTTTGCGCTGTTGGCATCCTTGTCGAGAAGAACGAATGTGTCCTGATAGGTGACGCCATATTTTGCCTTCAAGTCTGTTTCCGTATCGTAATCTGCAATGATCACAGTGATGTCCGGCTCAATATCGGACCATTTTTCGGAAAGCTCCGTCAGGGTCAAAATGCAATTGGGGCACCAGGTGGCAAAGAAAAAGACAACCGCTTTTGTTTCCTGCGCGGCGATAGCGGCAAGATCGGTCACACCCGGCTCATACTGGACAAGTCGGGCGCGGCTTTCTTCGGTCTGCGCGGTTTCGGCAGCAGCAGGCAGGCTCACCAGAGGGGCGGTCGCAAAAGCAACAGCCAGCGCCAGCGCGACAGCACGAAATGATTGATATTTCACAGTCTAAACCTCAATAATAATGTTTTTTGGGATAATATTTTTTGACAAATTAGCCTTGTGCAGCCGCGACCGGAAGGAATGGGGTTTTGCCAGCAGTCAAATCCACGCGCTTATATTTCAAAACAGGTACATTGCATGGAACGGCATTGCTTCAAGCAACAGGGCTGCCATGGGATAAGGCAGGCACAATTGAGAAACTGGACCCATGACGACTGCGATTTTAGATATACCCTTGCGCAAGCCGCGCATTGATTTGCCGCCGCTCCTGACGGTCAGTGTTGCACTCCTTGCCGGAGCCATAGCCCTTGCACTGATTGTCAGCGTGACGCAGGCATTGCTGTTTTTAACCGGCGGGCTTTTGGGCCTTGCGCTCTATCAGGCCTCTTTCGGCTTTACCGGCGGCTGGAGACGTTTCGCCACCGAGCAACGCAGCCGCTCCATGCGCGCCCAGTTCATCATGATCGGGCTGACCGCCATCATCTTCATTCCGCTGATGAGCGGCAGTTTCGACATGGGCCGCACATTTGCGGGCGCCTGGGCGCCGGTAGGCGTATCTGTGGTGTTTGGCGCCTTTTTATTTGGCGCCGGCATGCAGCTTGGCGGCGGCTGCGGCTCAGGCACGCTCTTTACCGTTGGCGGCGGCAGCGCGCGAATGCTGGTCACCCTGCTTGGCTTCATCACCGGGGCCACGATCGGCACCTGGCATCTGCCGTTCTGGCTGGCGCTTCCCTCCATGCCAATCGTGCGCCTTGGCGACACATTCGGCGGCATGGGCGGCACGCTTGTCACACTGGCCGGGCTGGCCATCATCATCGCTTTTTTGGCCTTTGTTGAAAAACGGCGGCATGGCTCTGTTGAATCCGTCTTTTCAGGGCTGCGCGATTTTAAGCCGTCAAACTTTCTGCATGGCCCATGGCCGCTGATTTTCGCAGCCCTTGTGCTGGCGCTGGGCAATGTCCTGACGCTTTTTCTGGCCGGGCACACATGGTCGGTGACCTATGGCTTTGGCCTGTGGGGCGCAAAAGCTTTTGAAGCCATTGGCATTCCGGTTTCCGACTGGGCGTTCTGGAAAATTCCTGCGCAGGCCAACGCGCTTCGCCAAAGCGTGATTTATGATGTCACTTCAGTGATGAATTTCGGCATTATTCTAGGGGCCGCACTGGCTGCTGCACTGGCCGGGAAATTTGCGCCAAAGGTGAAGGTGCCGCTTTTGTCATGGGTGGCAGCCATTCTTGGCGGCCTGCTTATGGGCTATGGGGCAAGGCTGTCTTTCGGCTGCAATATCGGCGCGCTGTTTTCCGGCATTGCCTCAGGCAGCCTGCATGGCTGGGTGTGGCTGGTCATGGCCTATCTTGGCAGCCTTGGCGGCATTCTGGCGCGCCCGTTCTTCGGTCTTAATGGGTTCAAAAAATCATGAGCAACAAGAATACAACGCTTTTTGCCGCATCCATGCTGGCCGCGATCGGGGCCATTGTTGCAGATCATGTCACCAGTGAGGCGCCTGTGGCTACCCTTGCACAGGAAGAAGGCTTCAACCCTTGCGCGGCTGCTGCCCCACCACCGGCACCGGGCGAGCGCAATTATGATGACATTGCCAATGAATACAGCTCCGATGGGGCAGCCGCGCCCTTGCCCGCTCCCTTGCCAGAACCGGGGTCGGCTGATCTCAACCCCTGTTCAGCAGGTCTGCTGTAATGGATAATGATGTCAAAACCCGCGCCCGTCAGGAAATTGCCTATTGCGAGGCCATTCTGGCAAAATCCGGCTTGCGGGTTTTGGACCGGGTTTTGCCAAAAGATGGGCTTTTGACCTGGAAACATTATCCAGAACCGGATGTCTATGATCCGGTGCAAGGGGCGCAATGGTATTATCATTGCCATGACGACAGCGCCGCACAGGGCGAGCACGGCCATTTTCATTGTTTCGTGCGGCCAGACGGACGCCAAAGCCCTGCCTGTCATCTTGTCGCCATTGGCGTTGACGCGCAAAGCCGCCCGACGCGGCTGTTTAGCGTCAATCAATGGGTGGTGGGCGGCCAGTGGCATGATGCGGCCACCACAAATGCGCTGCTGGGGCGCTTTAATGTCGAACTTGCAACGCCCGATTATCTGGTCAATCGCTGGCTGACCGGGCTTGTCGCGCTTTATGAAGATGAAATTGCAGCGCTCAATATCGAGCGTGACACAAGGCTTGCAGCCTTTGATCGGCCTTTTTCAGAACTGCTTGAGGATCGCTCAATTGAAGTTTTGACACAATTGCCGATCCCGCCTTCATTGCTCTAAAGCGTGTCGCAATCTTTCAGATTCACACGACCCGCTTTAAGCTTTTGTTTTTACGCATGTCTTTATCTCGAAACTGGTTCTCAAGTCTCGAGAGACAGGCTCTAAGACATCTGCCAGCAATTTGTCCTTTGACAAAAGACCCGCATCTTCCAGCGCTTCAAAATCCGGCAGGTCGCGCAGCGTCTCAAGCCCGAATTCCAGCAAGAAATCTTTTGTGGTGACATAGGTGTAGGGCGCACCGGGTGTGGGGCTGCGCGGGCCTGAAGCAATCAGTTTTGCCCGGCGTAATATGCCGATCAGATCCCGCGAAATTTCCCGACCGAAAAAATCAGACAATTGCGCACGGGTGATGGGCTGGAAATAAGCAATCATCATCAACACCAGAATTTCCGGTTGCCGCAGATCAGAACCGCCCTCCTCCCCGCCAAGGGCGGCACGAATGGCATCGCCATAAACGGGGCGGGTCAGATGTTTCCAGCCCCCCCGCCACGGCAACCAGGTCATAGGGCCGCCCCCGTAATTCTTCACGAATATCGGCAATCAGCAGATCAAGATTGCAATCCTTGCCGATAATCTGCGCCAGCATGGGGCGGGTTACCGGCTCGCTGGCCGCAAAAATGACGGCCTCAACCCGCGCCATCCATTCGCGCCAGCGCATATCGGCCGGCAGATGCTCAAGCTCCCGGTCAAGCAGCGGCCGTTGCTCATTGTTCCGGCGCGTTCTGGTCAAATGCGGATCCACCATCACAGACCGTAAATACGAAATGTCGGGCGTCCGGTCAGTTCCCGCACCACACCAAGCTCGACCAGCCGATCAAACAGACGGCGCAAGCCACGTTCACTGATGCCATTCATCTGCACACTGCGTGTGGCAATCAACCCATCCTCATTCAACAAGTGTTCAACAATTTGCAAGGCTGCCCTGGCGCGCAGTTTTGGCGCAGCCAGAAGAAGTTTTTGCGCCCGAAGCTCCAATGTCACAGCCAGATCATGCGCATGCAAGGCCGCGCGCGCCAGCCTGACAAGCAGGTCTTTCAGGTCCTGATCCTCTTGTGAAGCCGGGGCTGGCTGACCGTCCATGCGCGCCATGCTCGCCATGCGCCGCCGCGCCAGCCCTTGCACGCCAAGCAGCGGCACCACATGGTCCCAGCCCAGTCGCCGGGCCAGCACCAGATCGGCAGCGAGCGCGCCAACAGCCTGCCCCAGCCCATGCCGCTCACAGGCAATCACTGCCCCTGAAAGACTTTGCGCCAGTCCCGGACTTTGCACCAAAAGGGCAAGTTCGTCCGCCAGTTCATCAAGAGCCCGACTTTCGCGCGCTGCATAGCCAAAACCTTTAACGAGAAGGGCAAGATGTTCCCGCGTCAGCAGCGTTTTTACAGGACGCGTTACCAGCCGCTGCCAATTATGCGCTATTTGCCCGGCCGGGCCCGGATCATCGCCTGCACGTGTCAACAAAACTGCATCACGCAAAGCAGCCTCATCTTCACTGCGCCCGCCAGCACGCACGGTGCGTGCAGCCGCGCTCAGCGCCAGTCGCTGACGCCAGACGCCAAAACCTGCCTTCGCCCCTGCCTCATGCCGGCGCACAAGAAACTCAAGCCCGGCAAGGGCTGCCCCCGCCGTCAGGGCAAGGTCGGCACTTGTCTGGCCGGCCAGATTTTTATCATCGCGCAATATTTGCCGCAGCCGGTGTGCAACAACCGGCAGCGGCTTTGCCTCGGCCCCTTCCGAACCGGGCGCCGCCTTGCCTGTGCGGCGGGGAAGCGTTTTGTGAATCAGAACCATCGTTCTTTTAAAAAAGGAGCTGCCGCTTTTGATGTGAAAAAAGCTATTGCTGAAAACGATGGCGCATAACGGCGTTTTATACAATCATATTCACACAAAAGCGCCGCATAAAGCCCACAAACCTTTTTCTGATTGAGACATGATTGTCATAAATGTCGGATAGTCAGTGGCTATCATGGTCAAGATATCTGTTCCCTCAATCATCAGAATCATGCCCCCGCAGGCCGACGCTTCCGGCCTCGCCGAGGTGATTGTCGAGGATGACACCGGCAAGACCTTTGCCCTTCAACTGGACATGGAAGCTTGCACAGCCCTGCAACAAGCCCTGCTTGAGCTGGAACGACGGTTTCTGGAGATCGCCTAGAGCGCCGTGCGTCCTGTCGGACGCACAAAGGACGCTCTAACTCTTTGAATGAGCATCGGAATTATCCAAAAACCGATTCCACTTTTTGGTCCGATGCTCTAAAGCCTGTCTCCCGAGACTTAAGAACCAGTTTCGGGGTAAAGACATGCGTAATAACAAAAATTTAAAGCGTGTTGCGTGAATCTGAAAGATCGCGACACGCTTTAAGCGGTTTTACTCCACTCAAATAAAATGCTTGAACTGCATTTACGCGGCAGACAATTCAACGCAATCGGCAGCAAAGCGTGACCGGAGAAAACCCTATCGGCACGCCGGTTTTATCAACCGTGACATAGATAGTGACCAGAACGATGATGCCGGGCATGACTGTCTTGACGAGGATGGATTTTGCAAACGCATCCCGGCGCACAGTTGGAGCCATTGCAGCAAATTCCGGGTCTTTCGCCCGGTAAATTCCTGTAGAGAATTTCTTCCATTTCAGATGCAATCATCTTCTTTTCAACAGGGTTATCTCCTGATCAGATAAATGTCATCTTCTTCACAATCACAGTGCGGCACGGTTTGAGCACACAAGCTGAACGCCGGTTTATTTGAGAATTTTGGCATGCTCGTAAACGGAAAATGGACCGAAGATTGGCAACCCGTCCAGGCAAAGGACGCAAAGGGCGGCTTTGTGCGCCAGACCTCCAGCTTCCGCAACTGGGTCACCCCCGATGGCAGCGCCGGGCCGACCGGCGAAGCAGGATTTGCCGCCGAGGCCGACCGCTATCACCTTTATGTCGCCTATATTTGTCCATGGGCCTCGCGCACCCTGATTGCCCGCAAGCTGAAAAAGCTCGACAATGTCGTTTCCGTCTCGGTGGTGGAGCCGGAATTGACCGATCAGGGCTGGCGCTTTGGCAATTATCCGGGTTCCAACACGGATGAGGTGAACGGCGCGATTTATCTGCATGAACTCTACAGCCGCGCCGATAACAATTTTACCGGCCGCGCCACCGTTCCGGTTTTATGGGACAAGAAGCGCAACACCATCGTCAACAATGAATCTGCCGACATTGTGCGCATGTTCAATTCCGGCTTCGGAGCGCTTGCCGATGAAAGCGTCGATCTTTACCCACAAGCTTCAAGAGCCGACATTGACGCACTCAATGCGCGCATTTACCCGGCGCTCAATAATGGCGTCTACCGCGCTGGCTTTGCCACCACGCAAATTGCCTATGATGAAGCCTGTCACGGCGTTTTTGCCATGCTGGACGAACTTGAAACGCGGCTGGACAACACCCCGTTCCTGCTTGGTACGGCCTTTACCGAGGCCGATATTCGCCTGTTTGTGACGCTGGTGCGCTTTGATGCGGCCTATCACGGCCTGTTCAAATGCAATGTACGCAGTCTGTCCCAATATCCCAATCTGAGCACCTATGTGAAGCGGGTGCTCGACATTGCAGGCGTGCGCGAAACGGTCAATATCGACCACATCAAGAAGGGCTATTATTCCATCAAATCGCTCAACCCCAATAGCATCGTGCCCAATGGTCCTGATCTGAGCGATCTTGGTCTTTAGAGCCTGTCTCTCGAACTGGGAACCAGTTTCGAGATAAAGACATGCGTAAAAAAAAAGGACTAGAGCGTTTTGCTGTCAGATGGTTACATCTGGCGCAAGCCTGAATGCGGTCAAAACAAGAAAATCCGGTTCAGTCGGTCTGCCCGGCCCTGCCAGCCAGCATATTGAGAAACGCCTTGCCAGCACGTGTCTGATGGCGCTGGCGCTGGCGGATGACATTAAATGCCCGCGACGGCAATTCAAACGGCACAATGACCAGCCGACCGGCATCGACACCCGCCTGTGCGACGGATTGAGAAACAGCAGTGGCAAGCTGGCCAGCGGCCACCGCATTGCACACAGCTTCATTTGAAGGCAATTCGATTGCCACATCCAGATCGGATGGCTGCACGCCATGGGCGCGCATGGCTTGCTCAAAGCTGGACCGCGTCCCTGATCCGTTCTCGCGCAATACCCATTGCAATTTGCACAGATCCACAGGCGATCGCAGTTCCTTTCCCGCCCAGGGATGGCTCTTGCCGATCACAATCACCAGGCGGTCATAGGCGACACGTTCAGCCCAAATGCCCGGATCATCGATAACACCTTCGATAAAGCCGAGATCTGCGGAGCCGACATTGATTGCCTGCACACATTGGGCGGTGTTTCCCGCCATCAGCCGCAAATCGACCTGCGGATAAAGCTGCCGGAAATTTACCAGATGCTCCGGCAGCCAGTAGCTGGCGATTGTCTGGCTGGCAAAAACGGAAAGGACGCCACGCGGCGCACCGCCAAGATCGGCCAGTATCGCTTCCGCCGTTTGCACCGTTGCAAGAATGGTGCGCGCCTCACCGGCAAAAATCCGGCCTTCCGCCGTCAATTCGATCCGACGCCCGATGCGGTGGAAAAGCTTGATGTTGTGACGGCCTTCCAGCGCCGCGATCGCGCCGCTGACCGTTGACTGGGTAAGATTGAGGCTTTCAGCGGCACGTGTCACATGTTCACGCTCGGCAACTGCCAGAAATATCCTGAGCTGATCAAGTGTCACGAATGATTGCCTCCGGCATATGGCAATTTATCTATACTAAAGCCTGTGTCTTGAAATGGGTTCTTAAGTTTAAGAGACAGGCTCTAGAGCATTTCTTGTTTTTATGGAAACGGGTAAAATGCTCCAGGTTTTTGTTTATACGCATGACCTTATCCGAAAAGTCTGCAACTTTTCCAAGATCATGCTCTATGCAATTCCAATCTGCCGAAAGGTGTTTTATGTCCAGCGCACAGACCATTGACCTTGCCAGCCATCCGTTGACTTTCTGGACGGGACCGCTTGGTCTGCCGGATTTTACCCGCATTCATGATGCGGATTTCGGGCCGGTCTTTGATGCAGCGCTGAGCGCGCATCAAGCTCAGATTGAGGTGATTGCCGCAAACGAAGCTGCCCCTGACATTGAAAATACGCTTGTTGCACTGGAGCTTGCGGGCAAGCCTCTGGCGCGGGTGTCGGCTATTTTCTGGTGCAAGGCGGGTGCCAACACCAATGAGGCGATCCAGAAGCTGGAGCGTGAGATTTCACCCAAAATGGCACGTCATTTCACCTTTATCGCCATGAATGAACAATTGTTTGCCCGCATTGATGCGCTTTATGCCATGCGCCATGCGCTTGGGCTGGATGGTGAGACTCTGCGGGTTTTGGAAAAAAGCTGGAAAGGGTTTGTGCGCTCGGGCGCAAAACTTGAAGGTCGCGCTAAACAGCGGCTGGCCTTGATCAATGAGGAATTGTCGTCGCTGGGCACTGAATTTGGGCAGAATGTGCTCAGCGATGAGCGCGACTGGGCCTTGTTTGTCGATGACAATGACCTTGCCGGTCTGCCGGATTTTCTCAAAAATGCGATGGCGGAAGCGGCTGCTTTGCGCGGGCAGGCGGGGCGCTATGCCATCACGCTGTCGCGCTCGATCTATGAGCCTTTCACCAGTTTTTCTGAGCGCCGTGCTTTGCGCGAAGTGGCATGGCGCGCCTTTACCATGCGCGGTCAAAATGGCGGGGCCAGTGACAACACCAAAGTGGTTCAGGACACGCTGAAGCTGCGCGCTGAAAAAGCCCGCCTGCTTGGCTATGACAGCTATGCGGCGCTGAAACTGGATGACACCATGGCCAAGACCCCGCAGGCGGTTCATGATCTTTTGGACCCGGTGTGGAAAAAGGCGCTGGCAAAAGCTTTGGAAGATCAAAAGGAACTGGAGCGGCTGGCCGGGGAAGCGGGCAGCAATGAGGCTTTTGCGGCATGGGACTGGCGCTTTTATCAGGAAAGACTGCGCGCCGAGAAATTTGCCTTCGATGAGACCGAATTAAAACCCTATCTCCAGCTCGACCATATTATTGCCGCCTGTTTTGATGTGGCTGGCCGTCTGTTCGGCATCCGCTTTGAGGAGCAGTCCGGCATTGCCGCCTGGCATGAGGATGTGCGCGTCTTTACGGTGAAAAATGCCGATGGCTCTGAGCGCGGCCTGTTTTTAGCCGATTATTTTGCTCGTCCTTCCAAGCGTTCCGGGGCATGGATGAGTTCGTTGCGCTCCGGCTATCGGCTGGGGGAGGGGTCTACGCCGGTCATTTATAACATCATGAATTTTGCCAAGCCGCCAAAGGGTGAACCGGCGCTGCTGTCCATGGATGAGGCCAAAACCCTGTTTCATGAATTCGGCCATGCGCTGCACGGCCTGCTCAGCGATGTGACCTGGCCCAGCATTTCGGGCACCAGCGTCAGCCGCGATTTTGTCGAACTGCCTTCGCAGCTTTATGAACACTGGCTGACGGTTCCCTCCATATTGGAAAAACATGCGCGCCATTACCGCACCGGCCAGCCTATGCCAAAAGCCTTGCTGGACAAGATGCTGGCAGCCCAGACCTTTGGCGCTGGCTTTGCTACGGTTGAATTTACCGCTTCGGCGCTTGTAGACATGGCCTATCATGCAAGACCGGATGCTCCGGCAGAGCCGCTTGTCTTTGAAGCGCAGACGCTGGCCGAACTTGCCATGCCCGATACCATCGCCATGCGTCATCGCACACCGCATTTTGCCCATATCTTTGCCGGTGATGGTTATTCAGCGGGCTATTATTCCTACATGTGGTCGGAAGTGCTTGATGCCGATGCTTTTGCCGCGTTTGAGGAAACGGGCGATCCGTTCAATGCTGAACTGGCTGAGCGGTTGCGCTGCAACATTTATGCTGCTGGTGGCTCAAAAGACCCGGAACAGCTTTATACGGCTTTCCGTGGCAAGATGCCGACAGCAGATGCGATGATGGAAAAGCGTGGTCTGGTTTAGCCTGGATAGCAGGTGGTGGGCACATTCGGCCATGTTGCCTTTGCGCAACCGGCATCCTTCTGGCGTTTTTCAAAGGCGGCGCTGACCGGGCCGGTCACCATGGGATCGACCCCGTCAGGGGCATCGGAAAACAATTGCTGTGCTGCGGTGACGGATAAAAGCATGTCCGTCGGGTTGCCTGCCTTTGTATTGGCCATGGAATGGGCTGCGCCACCGGCAAGGACGAGGCCTGCGCATAGCAGCGCAAGATAAAACCCGTTTTGCGTTGGTTTTGGCATGGTGATGTTCCGTCGCCTTTTGCAAAGGGTTGCTCCAACCCTTGGTTAACAGAAACTATCGCATTAGAACCTTTAACGAAGCCTTAACAAAGTGTGGCTGCGGTTTTCTTTTGGGCGGCCCTTTCGCATTTGCGAAAAAACCTGTATGAGCGGGCAATCGAAAATGATGGCGTGGGTGGCCAGCCCGTTGGTCGCCGCTGTCACTGTCCCAGAGAAGATAACAATGAAACTCCGTAACATCGCGATCATCGCGCATGTTGACCACGGCAAGACGACGCTGGTTGATGCGCTTTTAAAACAATCCGGCTCGGTCCGCGACAACCAGCGCGTGGCAGAACGCGTCATGGATTCGGGCGATATCGAAAAAGAGCGCGGCATCACCATTCTGGCCAAGGCAACTTCGGTAGAGTGGAAAGACACCCGCATCAATATTGTGGACACCCCCGGTCACGCTGATTTCGGCGGCGAGGTGGAACGCATCCTCAATATGGTCGATGGCGTCATTGTGCTGGTCGATTCAGCCGAAGGCCCGATGCCGCAGACCAAATTCGTGGTTGGCAAGGCATTGCAGGTGGGCCTGCGCCCCATCGTCGCCATCAACAAGATCGACCGGCCTGATGCTCGCGCCAGCGAAGTCATCAATGAAGTGTTTGATCTGTTTGCTGCCCTTGACGCCACTGACGAACAGCTTGATTTCCCGATCCTTTACGGTTCAGGCCGCGATGGCTGGATGGCCGCCAGCCCTGAAGGCCCGAAGGATCAGGGTCTTGCGCCCTTGTTTGATCTGGTGCTTGACCATGTGCCTGCACCCAAGGTGGCGGATGGTCCGTTTCGTATGATCGGCACGATTTTGGAAGCCAATCCTTTCCTTGGCCGCATCATTACCGGCCGCATCGAAAGCGGTACGCTCAAGCCCAATCAGCAGGTCAAGGTGTTGCACCATGATGGCACGGTTCTGGAAAACGGTCGTGTTTCCAAGATTCTGGCCTTTCGCGGCATTGAGCGCCAGCCGATTGATGAGGCGCAAGCAGGTGACATTGTCGCCATTGCCGGGCTGTCCAGGGGCACAGTTGCCGATACATTCTGTGATCCGTCGCTGAATGAGGCGCTGCCTGCACAGCCGATTGATCCGCCGACGGTGACGATGAGCTTTATCGTCAATGATTCACCGCTTGCCGGAACTGAAGGCGACAAGGTGACAAGCCGCGTCATTCGCGACCGTCTGCTCAAGGAGGCGGAAGGCAGCGTGGCGCTGCAAATCGAGGAATCGGCAGACAAGGATTCCTTTTATGTCTCGGGCCGTGGTGAATTGCAGCTTTCGGTGTTGATCGAGACCATGCGCCGTGAAGGCTTCGAGCTTGCCGTGTCGCGTCCGCGCGTCGTGATGCAAAAGGGCGAGGATGGCGAGGTTCTGGAACCGGTCGAGGAAGTTGTCATCGACGTGGACGAAGAACATGCTGGCATCGTTGTGCAGAAGATGAGTGAGCGCAAGGCCGAGATGGTCGAGTTGCGACCTTCCGGCGGTGACCGCCAGCGGCTGGTTTTTCTGGCCCCCACTCGCGGCCTGATCGGCTACCAGTCCGAACTTTTGACCGATACGCGCGGCACGGCGGTCATGAACCGTCTGTTCCACTCCTACCAGCCTTACAAGGGCGAACTGCCTGGTCGCGTCAATGGTGTACTGATTTCCAACGAGCAGGGCGAAGCTGTCGCCTATGCGCTGTGGAATCTGGAAGATCGCGGGCCGATGGTTATCGATCCGGGCGTCAAGGTCTATCAGGGCATGATCATCGGTATCCATTCCCGTGACAATGACCTTGAGGTCAATGTGCTTAAGGGCAAGAAGCTCACCAATATCCGCGCCGCCGGCAAGGATGAGGCGGTGAAGCTGACACCGCCGATCCGCATGACGCTGGAGCGGGCGCTGTCATGGATTCAGGATGATGAGCTGGTGGAGGTGACGCCAAAGTCGATCCGCCTGCGCAAGCTCTATCTTGATCCCAATGAGCGCAAGCGCTTTGAAAAGCAAAAAATATCAGGCGCTGCCTGATCCGAGCAGATCATTCATTACAGGTAAGAAAAAACCCGGCGCTTTTTGCGTCGGGTTTTTTTATTGATTTGAAACCTGACTCTAAAGCGTGTCGCAATCTTTCAGGTTCACGCAACCCGCTTTAAGCCTTTGTTTTTACGTATGTCTTTATCCCGAAACTGGTTCTCAAGTCTCGGGAGACAGGCTTTAAAAAGTTGCAGACCGTTCGGATCAGGTTGCAAAGAAGCAGAAGATGTCTGGTCATGGCCGCCCAAAAGACTATGATCGCCGGATGAGGGCATTTTGTTTCACCGGAGATGGATGAAATGCTCCAAGCTTTTGTTTTAACCGCATTTGTGCGACGTCAGGTGGAATCATCTGTACTCACAAAATACGCTCGTTGCGGAAGCCTGTATGATGGACCTGACATCTTTGTTCATTTTTGCGGCGGCATTGTTTGTTGCTGCCGGGTCGCCAGGTCCATCGGTCGCCGCGCTTGTGGCGCGTGTCATTTCCACCGGCTTTCGCGGTGTGTTTTTCTTCCTGCTTGCCCTGTGGATCGGGGAAGCCATCTGGCTGTCGCTGGCGGTTTTCGGGCTGGCTATGGTGGCGCAGACCTTCCTCCTTGCCTTCCTCGTTCTGAAATGGGCGGGTGTCTTTTATCTGCTTTATCTTGCCTGGAAGATGTGGACTGCCCCGGCCGATATTCGTGGTCAAGCCCTGCCACAGGCCGGTTCGCCTTTGAAGATGTTTTTTGCGGGCATGGCCATCTCGCTCGGCAATCCGAAGGTGATGATGTTTTATCTGGCGCTGCTGCCGACCATTATCGATCTGCAATCCGTCACCTTGCTTGGCTGGCTTGAACTGACGCTGACCATGGCCGTCGTTCTGGTGGTGATCGATGTCTCGTGGGCGCTGGCTGCTGCACAGGCGCGTCGCCTCCTGAAGAGCGGGCGCGCCATGCGGATCGCCAACCGTATCAGCGCCACGACAATGGCAGGCGCCGCCATCGCCATTGCCGGGCGCTCATGATGAGGACCATGGCGTCGGAAACCGCAACTACGCGTGGGTATAAAACACAATCATATGGCTGTTATTTGCCAAAAGGAAAGATGCATCATGGCTATTGAGACAACCGGGTCTGGAAATTTGACACTTAAAACCCGGCTTCTGGATCTGTTGCTGGCACGTGCGCCTGATGAAGACATTGCAGCCTATGCGCAGGCTGATCTGGAGCGGGCGGCAGACTTGGCCGAAAAAGCGGTTGCAAGCCATGGCAAGGGCGAGAGCCTTGTGCGTATCGAGACACAGTCTGGCATTGTCCGGCAGGGGCGCCCGGTTACAGTCATCACCATCATCAATGACAATATGCCGTTCCTGTTTGATTCCATCATTGGTGAAATCAATGAGGTGGTTGGCGAGGCATGGTTCGTCACCCATCCGGTCTTGAATGTGCAATACGCCCAGTCTGGTGAGATTGAGGTTCTTGACGAGGTGGGCGGGGCAGAAAATGGCGAGGGTAAAAACCGCCTGAGCCTCATTCAGGTTCATGTCGGGCGTCTGAGCGATGAAGAGGCGGCCACATTAGAGCACAGGCTGGTCAGGATATTGGGGCAGGTGCGCAGCGCCGTTCAGGACTGGAAACCGATGCTGGCGCGGCTTGATCAGGCCATTGTCGGCTTTTCCCGCTTGCCGGGCGGTCTGAGCCAGGATGCCGCGGCTGAAGCGGTGGCCTTTCTGGAATGGCTGCGTGATGATAATTTTACGTTTCTGGGGATGCGTGAATATACATATAGCGGCAGCAAGGAGCAGGGTGAACTGGAACTGGCTGATACAGCCGGGCTTGGCATTTTGACCGATCCCGATGTTCTGGTGTTGCGCCGTGGTACGGAATCTGTGACCACAACGCCTGAAATCCGCGCTTTCCTGCATGGGCCGGAACCACTGATCGTCACCAAGGCCAATGCCAAATCATTCGTGCATCGGCGTATCTATCTCGATTATGTGGGCATCAAGACCTACAGGCCGGATGGCAGCCTGGCGGGTGAATTGCGCATTGTGGGCCTGTTTACGTCTGCCGCCTATACGCGCTCGGTCATGACGGTTCCTTATCTGCGCTCCAAGGTGGAGGCGGTGATTGAAAAATCGGGCTTTGATCCGCATGATCACGCAGGCAAGGCGCTGCTTAATGTGCTGGAAAACTATCCGCGTGATGAGTTGTTCCAGATTTCCGTGCCCTTGCTGCAAAAATATTCAGGCGTGGTGCTGGCGCTGATGGATCGCCCGCGGGTGCGCGCTCTGGTGCGGGTTGACCAGTTCGATCGCTTTGTCTCGGTCATCGTTTTTGTGCCGAGGGACCGCTATGATGCCGATAGCCGCCAAAAGATTGGCGACTATCTGGCAGGCGTTTTTGATGGACGTCTTTCTGCCTATTACCCGGCGTTTCCGGAAGGCGGACTGGCGCGTATTCATTTCATCATTGGCCGCTCAGACAGCAAGACGCCTGTGGTTGAGACTGCGGAAATCGAGGCGCAGGTGCGCGCCATTGTGCGCAGTTGGGAAGATGCGCTGCGTGAGGCTGCCGGGCCACAAGGCATCGATGCGCAGATTGCCGAAATTGCCGCCCGTTTTCCGCAAAGTTACCGCAACAGTTTTAGTGCGCAGACCGCCATTGCAGATGCTGAACGCATTGTACAGCTTTCTGCCAACAACCCGATTGTCATCGACTATTATCGCGATAATTTGCAGACATTGCAGCAGACTTCGCTCAGGATCTATCATTATGGCAGCCCGGTGGCTCTGTCGCAGCGTGTGCCAATTCTGGAAAATCTGGGTTTTCGTGTCATCAGTGAACGCACTTTCGAGGTCAAGGACGAAAACAGCGACAATATCTTCCTCCATGACATGGAACTGGAAAATGCCTATGGTGGCGCGGTCGATCTGGCCGATGGCGGGGCGCTGTTTGATGACGCATTCCTGAGCGTCTGGCATGGCGAGATGGATAATGATGGCTATAATGCACTGGTGCAGACGGCCGGGCTTTCTGCCAGTGAAATTCTGGTGCTGCGTGCCTATGGCCGCTATCTCCAGCAGGCAGGTATTCCGCAAAGTCAGGACTTTATTGCAGCCGCATTAAACCGCTATCCGGAAATCGCGCGCAATCTTTACGCATTGTTCGGGGCCCGCTTTGACCCGGCCTTGCGCCAGGATGAGGCGGTGCAAGCCCGGCTTGACGCCGATATCAGGAGCGGGCTGGAAGCGGTTCCCAATATTGATGATGACACGATCATTCGCCGTTATCTCAATCTGATTGAAGCAACACTGCGCACCAACCACTTTGTCGAGGGCAAGCGCGAGAATGGCTATTCACTTGCCTTCAAGCTTGACCCGCGCGCCATAGAAGGGCTGCCCGAGCCGCGGCCATGGCGTGAAATTTTTGTCTATGGTTCGCAGGTTGAGGGGGTGCATCTGCGCTTTGGTCCGGTCGCGCGCGGCGGTTTGCGCCTTTCCGACCGGGCACAGGATTACCGCACCGAAGTTCTGGGGCTGGTCAAGGCCCAGCAGGTCAAGAATGCCGTCATTGTTCCGGTTGGCGCCAAGGGGGGCTTTTATCCCAAGCGCCTGCCGATTGGCGGCAGTCGCGAAGAGGTGTTTGAGGCCGGTCGTGCAGCCTATGTGAATTTTGTCTCGAGCATGTTGCTGATTACCGACAATATCGGCGCTGAGGGCATGATTGCGCCGCAAAATGTGGTGCGTCACGACAATGACGATCCCTATTTTGTTGTTGCTGCCGACAAGGGCACGGCGACTTTTTCCGATACGGCCAATGCGATTTCAGAGGCCCATGATTTCTGGCTGGATGATGCTTTTGCCAGTGGCGGGTCGGCAGGCTATGACCATAAGGGCATGGCGATCACGGCACGTGGCGCCTGGGAGGCGGTCAAGCGGCATTTCCGTGAAATGGACCGGGATATTCAGACAACGCCCTTTACCTGTGTGGGGGTTGGCGACATGTCGGGTGACGTGTTCGGCAATGGCATGTTGCGCTCAACGCAGACAAGGCTGATTGCCGCCTTCGATCATCGTGACATCTTCATCGATCCCGACCCGGATGCGGCATCTGCTTTTGTTGAACGGCAAAGGCTGTTCAAGGTGCCGCGCTCAAGCTGGCAGGATTATGACCAGTCGAAACTTTCGGCTGGGGGCATGATTGTTTCGCGCTCACAAAAATCAATCACGCTGACACCGAAAGCAGCTTCTGCCATTGGCATCGAAAAACTGGTCGCTACGCCGGTCGAGGTGATGCGCGCCATTCTGGCCGCCCCGGTTGACCTGTTGTGGTTTGGTGGCATCGGCACCTATCTGAAAGGTGCCGATGAAGCCAATCAGGAGGTTGGTGACCGGGCCAATGATGCGATCCGCATCAATGGCGGTGAGGTGCGCGCCACGGTGATCGGCGAAGGCGCCAATCTTGGCATGACCCAGCGTGGCCGTATCGAATATGGCTTGCGTGGCGGGCGCAGCAATTCTGACGCCATTGACAATTCGGGCGGCGTCAATTGCTCTGACCTTGAGGTCAATATCAAGATTGCACTGGCTGACGCCATGCGCAAAGGCGTGCTGAAACGCCCGGATCGCAACATATTGCTGGCTGGTATGACCGATGATGTGGCAGCCTTGGTGCTTGCCAATAATTATCAGCAAACACTTGCCCTGTCGCTTGGCTATCGGGGAGGGCTGGCCCGGATGACACATCAGGCCCGATTCATGGCCGGGCTGGAAAGCCGGGGCCTGCTCGATCGGGCTGTTGAAAATCTGCCTTCGGCCACTGTTCTGGCGGAACGGAAAGCGCGTGGTGAGCCGCTGACACGGCCGGAGCTTGCTGTGTTGATGGCTTATGCCAAGATTGTCCTGTTTACGGATGTGATTGCCACTGATGCGCCTGATCATCCGCATTTTGAGCAGGATTTGATGAGCTATTTCCCCAAGGCGATGGTGGAAAAATTTGGCGAGGAAATTCGGAGCCATCGTTTGCGGCGCGAAATCATCACCCGGGTTCTGGTCAATGATCTGGTCAACCGTGGCGGCCCGACCTTTGCCAGCCAGTTGATGGAAAATACAGGCTGCAATGCAGGCGATATTTTCCTCACCTTTGCGCTCATTCGGGAAGGCTTTGAATTGCCAGTGCTTTATGCGGAAATCGATGCGCTCGACAACCGTATTTCTGGCGAGGTTCAGCTTGGCCTTTATCAGGCGCTCAGCGCGCTTATTCATGCCAATAGCGCCTGGTATCTGAAAGAGGCTGCCAATGGGGATTTGAGTGGTGATCTAGATGAACGGATCGCAAGCCTGAAACTGGCCAGAACAGAGCTTGAGCCACGATTGCCGGAATTGCTGCCAGCGGTGATGCGTGAGCGGGTTGCTCTGGTGCAGAAGAACTGGATTGCGCAAGGCGTGCCTGAAAAGCTGGCAAGCCGACTGGCGCTGGCGCAGTTTGCTGATCTGGTGCCGGAAATTGCGCTGACAGCGCGTTTGACGGGGGCTGATATGGTTTCAGCCGCCAGAGCATTCTTTGCGGCCAGCGAAATGTTGCGCATTGCGCGTATCGAAGAGGCCGCTTCCGCAATTGCGCCATCTGATTATTATGACCAGCTTGCCCTGTCGCGGGCAATCGCTGCCATTGATGGCGCCTTGCAAGGGGTGACGGTGGCTGCCCTGACCGAACACGCTTCGGAAAAAGAGCCGGTTTTAGCCTGGCTGGAAGCAGGTGGGGCGCGTGTTGCAGCAATCAGGGAGCGTCTTCAGCAATTGACAGAAGGCGATGATATTTCTGTTTCGCGCCTGTCGGTTGCGGCGGGCCTGATGAGTGATCTGTCGGAATCGCGCCCCGGTTGACATGAAAAAAATGGAAAAAGCCGCCAGCCTGTCAGCGCTGGCGGCTTTTTCTCTTGTTTTTTGAGACAGGCTGTCCTAGCTACACTCCACCAGGCCGGGCCCCTCTGGCAGTCTTGATGGCTGTGATGTCGGACTGGAATTTAAATCCGGTGGCCTGGCAAATGAACTCCATCTAAAATTGCAATTAATGCTGTGTTTTGGGCCATGTGCCTGACAGCAAAGTTTTGCGCGCCATGCTACCCCGACTGAAAACAAGGGTGCATCATGTTTGAATTCTTTACCCCCGAGGCGATGACGGCGTTTTTGCAGGTCATCATGATTGATCTGGTGCTGGCCGGTGACAATGCCATCGTCATTGGTCTGGTGGCGGCTGGTCTGCCCAAGGAGCAACGCGCCAAGGCGATCCTCATCGGGATTATTGCTGCAACTGTAATGCGGATCGGCTTTGCTGTTGCAACCACCCAACTGCTTCAGATTGTTGGCCTGTTGCTTGCGGGCGGTCTGCTGCTTTTGTGGGTGTGCTGGAAAATGTGGCAGGAATTGCGCCAGATGTCGGCCGGCCAGGCACAGGACGCGCACGCTTCTGCTGACACAGACAAGGATGGCGCAACCGAGGGTGCAGCACCGCGCAAGAGCCTTGCACGGGCGGCGTGGCAGATCATCATTGCCGATGTTTCCATGTCGCTTGATAATGTGCTGGCCGTGGCCGGTGCGGCGCGCGACCATCCGGGCGTTCTGGTCTTTGGTCTGGTGCTGTCCATTGTATTGATGGGGCTCGCGGCATCCTTCATTGCCCGTCTGCTGCAAAAACATCTCTGGATTGCCTATCTGGGCCTGCTGGTCATTCTCTATGTGGCCGGTGAGATGATCTATCGCGGCGGGCTAGAAATCCTGCCCTATATAATGGGCGCCTGATCTTGCGGGGCCGGGCGCAATCCCGGCCCTGTTTTCTCCTTGCCCGACCTGATATTTTGCACTGCGCCTCAAAACATGCAGACATGGGCATTTTGCAGCAAATGGAGACGGCATGAGCACAACCGGCTTTGAAACGCGCAAGGTATCGCGCGCCGGTATCTGGGGCTGGATGCTGTTTGACTGGGCAGCACAGCCCTTTTTTACTGTCGTCACCACCTTTATTTTTGGCCCTTATTTTGTGTCGCGTCTGGCCAGTGATCCGGCCTCCGGGCAGGCCGCGTGGGGCTATGGTGTGGCGGCCGCCGGCTTTGCCATTGCTGTGTTATCGCCGGTTCTGGGGGCCGTTGCCGACCAGACAGGTCCGCGTAAACCCTGGATCGGTTTTTTTGCAGTCATTAAAATTATCTGCCTGTGTCTGTTGTGGCTGGCGCTGCCTGGTTCTCAGCTATTTTGGGTGGTGGCAGTGTTCTCGCTGGCCTCGGTGGCTGCAGAATTTTCGACCGTCTTCAATGATTCCATGATGCCGCGCCTTATCCCCAGGGAGCAGATCGGCCATGTCTCCAATATGGCCTGGGGCCTTGGCTATCTGGGTGGCATGGTGGTGCTGGTCTTTGTCGTCGCCTGTCTTGCCGCTGTGCCTGAAACGGGGCTGACGATTATCGGTGTCAAGCCGTTGTTGGGGCTGGATTTTACATTGGGTGAGGATGCGCGCGCCACCGGGCCGATTGCGGCGCTATGGTATTTTGTCTTTATCCTGCCGATGTTTTTCTTCACCCCTGATGCGGTGAAAGGCATTGCGATGGGCCCTGCCATCAAGCAAGGGCTGGCGGAGCTGAAATCGACACTTGGCATGGTGCGTCAGCGCCCCGGAATTTTCCGCTTTCTGGTGGCGCGCATGATCTATCAGGATGGCATCAATGCGCTGATCGTGCTGGGTGGGGCTTTTGCAGCAGCCATGTTTGGCTGGTCAATCACCGAGATCGGTATTTTTGGTATTTTGCTGAATGTGGTCGCCATATTCGGGTGCTGGGTGGCAGCGCGGCTTGATAGCGCATTTGGTTCCAAAACTGTGGTGATGGCGGCGCTGGTCATGCTGTGCGTGGCAACCATCGGCATTGTTTCCACCGGGCCGGGCTATACGCTGTTTGGAGTTTTGCAATTGCCGCTTCATGATACAGACGGGCTGTTTGGGACAGCGGCAGAAAAAGCCTATATTTTATATGGATTGCTGATTGGTGCAGCCTTTGGACCGGCGCAGGCTTCATCGCGCTCTTATATGGCGCGCAGTGTTTCCGCCAAAGAGGCTGGCCGCTATTTTGGCATCTATGCGCTGGCTGGCCGGGTGACGAGTTTTGCAGCCCCCTTTACCGTCGCCACGATCACAGTGATGAGTGGTTCAGCCCGCCTTGGCATGGCGACGATTATCTTGTTCCTTGTTGCCGGGATGGTGTTGCTGGCCACAACGCCCTATCCGGCAGATCGCCGGTAGGCATATTGTTTTAGAGCGCCGTGCGTCCTGTCGGACGCACAAAGGACGCTCTAACTCTTTGAATGAGCATCGGAATTATCCAAAAACCGATTCCACTTTTTGGTCCGATGCTCTAATGCCGAAAATGGCGGGTGCCGGTAAACACCATGGCAAGGCCATGCGCATCAGCAGTCGCAATCACCTCATCATCGCGCATCGAGCCGCCGGGCTGGATCACAGCGGTTGCACCTGCTTCCACCGCCGCCAGCAACCCGTCGGCAAAGGGGAAGAACGCATCGGAGGCGACGACCGAGCCTTTGGTCAGGGGGTCTGCCCGGTTGGCGGCTTCTGCTGCATCCTGCGCTTTACGCGCCGCAATGCGCGAGGAATCGACACGGCTCATCTGACCAGCGCCGATGCCGACCGTGGCGCAGTCTTTTGCATAGATGATGGCGTTTGATTTCACATGTTTGGCAACACGAAAGGCAAAGCGCAGATCGGCCATTTCAGCTTCGCTCGGTGCACGCTTTGTTACCACCTTGAGGACAAGATCATCGACCACGGCAGTGTCACGACCTTGTACCAGAAGCCCGCCTGCAACGGATTTGACCATCATGCCGGTGGCACGTGGATCGGGCAGGCCGCCAGTCACCAGCAGGCGCAAATTCTTCTTTGCCGCAATAATGGCCTGGGCTTCCTCACTGGCTTGCGGTGCAATGATCACCTCGGTGAAGGTTTTCACGATTTCTTCTGCAGCTTGTGCATCAAGCAGGCCGTTGAGCGCCACAATACCGCCAAAGGCGGAAACCGGATCGCAGGCCAGCGCCTTCAGATACGCATCTTTCAAACTTGCCCCTTCCGCAACACCGCAAGGATTGGCATGTTTGATGATGGCGACGGCTGCCGTGCGGGCCGGGTCAAATTCGCCGACCAGTTCAAAAGCTGCATCCGTATCATTGATGTTGTTGTAGGAAAGCTGCTTGCCTTGCAATTGGTGTGCCGTTGCCACGCCGGGGCGCTTTTTGCCGGTGACGTAAAAACCCGCCTGCTGATGCGGATTTTCGCCATAGCGCATGACGTTTTCCAGCCTGCCGCCAAAAGCGCGCCATGTGGGATGCTCGATCTCCAGCGTCTGGGCAAACCAGCCTGAAATGGCTGCATCATAGCTGGCGGTGCGGGCAAAGGCCTTTGCCGCCAGATGCTGACGAAAATTTAAGGACAGCGCGCCATTGTTCATCTCCAGGGTGGTGAGCACGGACGCATAATCGTCCGGGTCGGTCACAATGGCGACATAGGCATGGTTCTTGGCGGAAGCCCGCACCATGGCCGGGCCGCCAATATCGATATTTTCAACAATGGAAGCATAGTCTGCGCCGGAGGCGCGCACATCCTCGAATGGATAAAGATTGACCACGACCAGATCGATCGGTTCGATGTCGTGGGTTTTCATGGCCTCGACATGTTCAGGGTCATCGCGAATGGCAAGCAGCGCGCCATGAATGGCAGGGTGCAGCGTCTTGACCCTGCCATCCATGATCTCGGGAAAGCTGGTAATTTCGGAAACATCGCGCACGGCAATGCCTGCTTGTGCAATGGCTTTTGCCGTGCCCCCGGTGGAAATCAGCTCGACACCGGCATGGGCCAGTGCGCGGGCGAAATCGACAAGGCCGGTCTTGTCTGAAACCGACAGCAGGGCACGGCGCACCGGCACCAGATCAGGAGCCGGAATTTTTTTGGAAGTGATAGCCATGCAAGCGGCCTTTCATAGGATCAGAAAATATGGGTTATTTTAGCCATGTATTGTGGCGCCTGCCAGTCGCACCCGCTTGAATTTCCAATGCACTTCAGAAAGAGCACCGGCATCAAAGGAGAGCACAAACTGGCGGCTGAGGCGCGGCCCGGCAATACCGGAAAAATAGATGGATTCCTCCACTTGCGGCGCAAGATCGGAACAGGAAAACATCCAGGCATCACCATTGTCGGCGCTCAGCACCAGATGGCCGCCGGAATCGGTAAACAGGCCGATATCCGGATGCAGATGAAAGCGGATGGTGACGTGGTTTTGTCGATCATTTGAGGCGGGACTGCCATTTTCATGTAAAAAACTGTCACGGCCAGCCAGTGTCTGGCCGCGATCCAGCAGGATCATCTCGCGTTCATGCAGCAGGCCGAAACGGGGAAGATAGCCATCATGGCGGGCCACAAAACCGTGACGGTCGGGGCCATCGCGGCGCTCGCAATAAACGTGGCGCGGGCCGCCGATCAGCGGTGTGCCGATGAGGTCCGACAGGCGTGTTGAATGGCTGAACCGGGCCGATGAAGTATCGTTGATGGTGGCGGTTGAATGGGCAGCGGTGGCGCGCGCCAATGGGCGCAATTCAGGATCGCCATAAGTATCAACACCGGCATTGACAATGAAATGACGGCGGCCGGACGATAGCTCAAAAGACAGGCACCCTGCATGAGCGCTGTTTGACAGGCCAAGTGGCGGGGCTGCGCCCGTATCGGCAATGACGGTGACATCGCCGATTGCAAGACGCTCATAGCCGGAGTGCGAGGCGTGCAGCAAGGGTGCGCCAGCCGTGTCGTCATGGCGCAAAATTGCGGCAATGCGGTCCGGTACCGTTGCCCCCATGCCGTTGAAGCAGGCAAGGCTGCCTTCCTGATGGCGAAAGAAACGCAAGGCCGGCAACATGCGTTCAACTGCACCCACCAGGGCTGCCGGGGGTTGCTCGGCCTGATTGGCATAGGTCTGGCGCAAGGGCAGAAGATCGGCCAGAAATTCCAGCACCATCAACGGATTGCGCGAAATATGCCCGCCATCGGGCAGGATCTGGCGGTCGAGTTCTGCGGCCAGATTATGGCTGGCACTGCGCAGGGCTGAAGGCGGAACCGGCAGGGAAAGCGCGGCAAAGGCAAGGGCGATGCGGGCGCGCAGCAGATTTTTGCCGCAGGGCATTTCGCGCGCTACCGAACGCAGATAGCGGATCTGTACGGCCAGCGATTTGAGAAAGGCGCGGTAGAAGAAAAAATCTGCATCCTTCAAGACCACTGAGGAATGCTGAAGCCAGGCAATGATGCGTTTGGCGGTAACACCCGGTTCCCATGCAACGCCTGCAATGTGGTTGCCATGATGGGTCAGCCAGTCTTTTACCAGCGCACGGGCATTGGCGCAGGCAAGGTCGGTTTCGGCAGCGCGCATATGGCGCAACCAGCGAAACCCGTGCAAGGAGCGCTGCCAGCCCTGATGTTGCACCTTGATCTTGAAAGGCGAGACGCCGCCCGTTTCAACCAGACGGCCAGAAAGCGGGAAGCGGCCATAATAGATTTCCATGGCGATCTGCGGGTCGGCCAGCCGCAAATCCGGCGGGGCGATGAGAACGCGCTCAGGCGTACGCCCGCAATAGCGCCAGCGATAGGCTGGTCCGGCACGCAGGCGCCGGCGTGTATCGCGCCAGAACTCCCTTGCGACCAGTGCCCAAAGGCGGGTCGTATCTGCGACTGTGGTCGCCAACGTTCTTTAAAACCTCGATTGCGCTACAGCTTATGTGATTGAATAGGTCATATGGAGATGAAATTAAACTGTCCTGTTAAGAACTGGCCGGGGATGTCCACATGCTTTCGTAAGTATGGAGTTACCTCGTGCAGGCGTCAGCCGCGTTTTCTGATCCGTGCAGCATAAAACCCGTCAAGGCCGGAAAGTGTGGGCGAACCCATATCAAGACCGGCAGGTGTGGTGCGAAGCGTGCCTTGCGGGGTGATGAAAGGCGCAATGCCGGGCGCTTCCTGTGGCTGGATCGGGTCGAGTTCGGCGTCGGGCGTTTCGTCAAGGAAGGCGGTGAGCAGGTCCTCGCCTTCCAATGGGTCGAGCGAACAATTGGAAAACAGCACAATTCCGCCGGGGCGGATCAGGGTAAAGGCCTTGTCGAGCAAACGACGCTGAAGGGAGGCGAGTTTGGCAATGTCATCGGGCGTTTTTGTCCAGGCCACATCGGGATGACGGCGTATTGTGCCGGTGGAAGAGCAGGGCGCATCAAGCAATACGGCATCAAACAGGTCTGGTGGTGTAAAATCCAGCAGGTCGCTGTGGATGATGTCGGCTTGAAAGTGCAGACGTTCCAGATTGCGGGCAAGGCGTTTTAACCGGCTTTGGGAGGCGTCAAGGGCGGTAACCTGTGCGCCGGCCAGAACAAGCTGGGCTGTCTTGCCGCCGGGGGCTGCGCATAAATCGGCAACCCTGCTTCCTGAAAAAGTGCCCATCAGACGGGCGGGCAGAGCAGCGGCGGCATCTTGCACCCACCATTCTCCCTCCTCAAAGCCTGGCAGTTCAGGCACCGCCTGCGTCAGCTTTTCCAGACGCACCGACCCTGTTGGCAAGACAATGCCGCCAAGTCGTTCAGCCCAGCCTTGCGGGTCGGATTTTACCGTCAGGTCAATGGGGGGCTCAAAGCGATGGGCTGCCAGAATGGCGCGGGCCTGTTCCTTACCATAGGCTTGGTTTAACCGGGTTAAAAACCATTGCGGGGCGTCATCGGTGGCTGCAAGGGCAGGCTCAAGCTCGGTTTCCCTCATGCGGACAAGGGCGCGTAAAACCGCATTGACCAACTTGTCAAAACGCCTGGTGCGTGGGTCGGATTTGGCATGGGTTACCGCCAGATCAACGGCTGCACTGTCAGGCACATCCAGAAACAGGATTTGTGCCGCCGCAATATGAAGAATGTGGGAAAGGGTGGTCGCGTTAGCTGGCAGCGGTTTTTCCAGCCGCTTTGCCAGTAGGGCGGCAATGGTCATGCGGTGGCGAAGGGCTGCTCCCAGCATGGCGCGCACCAGCGCACGGTCGCGCATATCAAGCGCCATATAGTTTGGATGGCCATGCTCATTGTCCGTCATCCCGTCCAGCGCAGTGCGGGTATCGATTACGGCCCCCAGCAGCCGTGCGGCGGTTTTGCGGGCGGCAAGGCCGGGTATGGAAGGAGAGGCATCACGGAATTTGTCTTTGCCGGAATGGTGCTTTTTGCGGGCCGGTTGTGCAGGCTTCATCCCCATGGCCCTTTTTGCGAGGTGGGCTTTTTGCCCGGTTTTTTGCCCCAGGGGCCGGTATCTTGTGGTGCGGGCTGGAATGTGTCGCCAGGTGAGGCGCTCCATTCGCTATTCATCGCCTGCAAGGCGGCGATACGGTTGCCCGTGTCGGGATGGGTGGAAAACAGATTGTCCATGCGCTCGCCGGAAAGCGGGTTGATGATGAAAAGATGCGCGGTTGCCGGATTGCGCTCGGCATCCGCATTGGGAATGCGTTCGGCGCTGCGGGCGATCTTGTCAAGGGCAGAAGCCAGCCAGAGCGGTCTGCCGCAGATTTCGGCGCCGCGCCGGTCGGCAGCATATTCGCGGGTTCGGCTCACCGCCATTTGTATGATCATGGCGGCAAAAGGCGCAACAATCATGGCCACCAGAACACCGATGAACCCAAGCGGATTGTTGTTATTGCGGTTTCCGCCAAAGAACAGGGCAAAATTGCCGAGCATGGAAATGGCGCCTGCCAGCGTGGCGACAATGGTCATGGTCAGCGTGTCGCGGTTTTGCACATGGGCAAGCTCATGCGCCATCACACCGGCCACTTCTTCAGGTGAAAGGCGCTGCAACAGGCCGGTGGTGGCAGCCACTGCCGCATTTTGCGGGTTGCGGCCCGTGGCAAAGGCATTGGGCTGTGCATTGTCAATCAGATAAACGCGCGGCATTGGCAGTTGTGCGCGGGCTGCCAGTTCGCGCACAATGGCATAATATTCGGGCGCATTCGTTTCATCGACCTCGACGGCGTGGTGCATGGATAGCACCATCTTGTCGGCGTTCCAGTAGCTGAACAGATTGGTGGCGGCAGCAATGACAAAGGCGATCATCATGCCACCGGTGCCGCCAATCATGAAGCCGACGCCCATGAATAGCGCGGTCATGACGGCCAGCAATGTAGCGGTACGCAATATGTTCATTGTTTCTTCCCTGTTGCTGTCAGGCCAAGGTTGCCCGGACTGTTTTATCCAGCCGCAAACTGTTCTAACTATAGAGTGGGAAGGCAAAAGCCAGCTTTCAATCCATTTGGCAGGATGAAAATGACAGATCGCAACAGTGATAAACCCATAATGCAGGTTGAGCCAAAAGTGTTGAGCCCTGCAGCAAAACGGGCATTGGCGGAAGCCGCCGAGCGGCGCAAGGTCTATGAGGCAGCCGAAGCCGCTCTTCCCATTGAGCGCGGCGGGCGTGGCGGCAAGGAACCGGGCCGCTATGGCGACTGGGAAGTAAAAGGCCTGACCAGCGATTTTTGATCTTTTTTATTTAGAGCGCCGTGCGTCCAATCGGACGCACAAAGGACGCTCTAACTCTTTGAATGGGCATCGGAATTATCCAAAAACCGATTCCACTTTTTGGTCCGATGCTCTAACAGGTCCTGATCCTACGGCATCGCAACGAGCGATGCCGTAGTCGTTTTGCGGCCTTACTGATCGTGTCTGTTTTGCCGGTTGGCAATCAGATCATCGACAACCGAAGGATCAGCAAGCGTTGACGTATCGCCAAGGGATGAAAAATCATCTTCGGCAATTTTGCGCAGGATACGGCGCATGATCTTGGCCGAGCGTGTCTTGGGCAGGGCGGGTGCAAACTGGATCTTGTCGGGAGCCGCAATCGGCCCGATCTCCTTGCGCACATGGGCAACCAGTTCCTTGCGCAACGCATCATCGCCGGTTTCGCCTTCATTGAGCGTCACATAGCAATAGATGCCCTGACCCTTGACGTCATGCGGATAGCCGACCACGGCGGCTTCCGAGACTTTTTCATGCGCCACAAGTGCGGATTCAATCTCGGCTGTGCCCATGCGGTGGCCCGAGACGTTGAGAACGTCATCGACCCGGCCGGTGATCCAGTAATAGCCGTCCGCATCGCGGCGGCAGCCGTCACCGGTGAAATAATTGCCCGGATATTGCGAGAAATAAGTCTCGATGAAGCGTGCATGGTCGCCATGGACGGTGCGCATCATGCCGGGCCAGGGTTGAGCAATACACAGATTGCCCGAGCCTTCGCCTTCAATGACATTGCCGTCATTATCGATGAGTTTGGGCACCACGCCAAAGAAGGGGCGGGTTGCCGAACCGGGTTTTAAATCGGTTGCGCCGGGCATGGGGGCAATCAAAATGCCGCCATTTTCGGTCTGCCACCATGTATCGATCACCGGGCAGCGGCCTTCGCCTACCACATTGTAATACCATTCCCAGGCTTCCGGGTTGATCGGCTCGCCGACGGAACCCAGAATGCGCAGGCTGGTGCGCTTGCTCTTCTTCACCCATTCGTCGCCAGCGCCCATCAAGGCGCGGATGGCGGTCGGGGCGGTGTAGAAAATATTGACCTTGTGCTTGTCCACCACCTGCCAGAAGCGCGAATTGTCCGGATAGTTGGGCACACCTTCAAACATCAGCGTTGTCGCGCCATTGGCCAGCGGCCCGTAAAGAATATAGCTGTGGCCCGTCACCCAGCCCACATCAGCCGTGCACCAGTAGATGTCGCCATCATGATAGTCGAAAATATGCTGGTGGCTTAAGGAGACATGCACCAGATAGCCGCCGGTGGTGTGCAAAACGCCTTTGGGCTTGCCGGTGGAGCCGGAGGTGTAGAGGATGAACAGCGGGTCTTCCGCATTCATCGGCTCGGCCGGGCAGTCGGGAGAGGCTGCCTTGGCTTCATCATTGAGCCACAGATCACGGCCGGGCACCCAGTCTACCGCGCCGCCGGTGTGGCGCACGACCAGAACCTTGCGCACACTCATGGACTGGCGTGCGGCAATGTCGATGGCCTTGTCGGTGTTGACCTTAAGCGGGACCTTGCGCCCGCCACGCAAGCCCTCATCGGCGGTGATGATAATTTCCGACTGGCAGTCAACGATGCGCCCGGCCAGAGCATCGGGCGAAAAGCCGCCAAATACTACCGAATGCACCGCACCAATGCGTGTGCAGGCCAGCATCGCATAGGCTGTTTCGACAATCATCGGCATATAGATGGTGATACGGTCGCCTTTTTTGGCGCCTTGCGCTTTCAGCACATTGGCATAGCGCGAGACCTGCTCATGCAGTTCACGATAGGTGATCTTGCGGTGGCTGGAAGGATCATCTCCTTCCCAGATGATGGCCACCTGATTGCCGCGCTTTTCAAGATGGCGGTCGATGCAATTATACGAGACGTTGAGTTCGCCATCCTCAAACCATTTGATCGATACATCACCCTCGAAAGAGGCGTTCTTGACCTTTGTGTAGGGCTTGAACCAGTCGAGCCGTTTTCCATGCTCGCCCCAGAAGCCATCAGGGTCCGAAATGCTGCGCTCATACCATGAGAGATAGGTCTCATTATCAATCGAGGCCTCACGCTTCCAGTCTGGCTGGACGCGGTAGATGTGAGTGTCGGACATGTTCAGGCTTCCTCCGCAAAATAAATATTCGTGCCCGGGTGCGATATGCGGGCGTTGGCCCGTAAAAATCCCTGTAAAAAATCCCTGTAAAAATTAAAGGGTATTATTAACATTGCAGCGATGAGGGCAATGTCAGAGACGCGCCTGACACTATTTAGCGTTGCCATGAATAGTGCACAGACAGGGTGATTGCCAAGTCGCAGCACAGTCGCTATGCCTGAATTCTGAATTTTTTCGGGCCGGATTGTGGGGGTGCAGGTCACCAAGCCGGGTTCGGGTGATTTGAGTCAACAGGGAGTACAGATATGAAAAACAAACTTTTGGCCGGTGTCGCATTGTTTGCCTCGCTGGCTTTTGCATCTGCTGCACAGGCCGATATCGTGATTGGCGTGGTTGCGCCGCTGACAGGCCCGGTCGCTGCCTATGGCGAGCAGGTCAAGAATGGCGCGGAAGCTGCGGCTGAAAAGATCAACAAGGAAGGCGGCATTTTAGGCGAGCAGATCGTCATCAGGCTGGCTGATGATGCGGGTGACCCCAAGCAGGGTGTTTCGGCTGCCAATCTTCTGGTTGGTGAAGGCGTGCATTATGTGGTCGGTCCGGTCACCTCGGGCGTTGCCATGGCTGCTTCCGATGTGTTTGCTGAAAACGGCATCTTGATGGTGACACCGACGGCGACCGCGCCGGACCTGACGGCACGTGGCCTTCACAATGTGCTGCGCACCTGCGGTCGTGACGACCAGCAGGCTGAAGTTGCCGCTTCCTATGTGGTGCAGCACCTCAAGGACAAGAAGGTCGCCATTGTCGATGACAAGGGCACATACGGCAAGGGTCTGGCCGATTCCTTCAAGGCTGGCATCAATGCCGGTGGCGTCACCGAAGTCAGCCAGACCTCGCTGAACCCGGGCGAGAAGGATCTTTCGGCGCTGGTGACACGTTTGAAGTCGGATGGCGCTGAAGTCATCTATTTTGGTGGCTATCACCCTGAAGGTGGTCTGCTTGCCCGCCAATTGGCTGATGCCGGTGTTGAAGCAACGATCATTGGCGGTGAAGGCCTGTCGAACACTGAATATTGGGCCATCGGCAATGAAGCTGCTGCCGGTACGCTGTTTACCAATGCGGCGGATGCGCTCAAGAACCCGGCCTCGGCTGCGGCTGTTGAAGTGTTGAAGGAAAAGGGCATTCCGCCGGAGGCCTTTACGCTGAACGCCTATGCTGCGGTTGAAGTGCTCAAGGCCGGTATTGAAAAGGCAGGCAGCGCAGATGACGCCATGGCTGTGGGCGCTGGTCTGAAGGATGGTTCCGAAATTGCCACCGCGATCGGTAATCTGACCTATGGTGACAATGGCGACCTGACCTCGCCAAGCTTCTCGCTGTTCAAGTGGGAAGACGGCAAGATCGTCGCCGCTGAATAGACCGTTTTTATAAACGCATGAAACAAGGGCCGGAGCGACAGTTTTCGGCCCTTTTTCATGGGATTAAAGCGCGTCGCGATCTTTTAGATTCACGCGACCCGCTTTAAATCTTTGTTTTTAGGCATGTCTTTATCTCGAAACTGGTTCCAGTTCGAGAGACAGGCTTTACTTATCGGGAGCCAAAAATGGCGGAGCCGACACGCACGGATGTTGCGCCAAAGGCAACGGCCAGTTCATAATCGCCTGACATGCCCATGGACAATTTTTCAACGCCAGCCTGACGGGCAAGCTTTTCCAGCAGGGCAAAATGCGGCCCCGGATTTTCATCGGCTGGCGGAATGCACATCAATCCTTCTATGGCAAGGCCGTGAACTTCGCGGCAGCGATTGACAAAGGCAATGGCCTCCTTTGGCTCGATGCCTGCTTTTTGCGGTTCCGAGCCGGTATTGACCTGAACATAAAGGCGCGGTGTGCGGCCCTGTTTGTTGATCTCTTTTGCCAGTTCGGAGGCAATTTTTTCGCGGTCAACGGTTTCGATAACGTCAAAAAGCGCGACCGCTTCCCTGGCCTTGTTGGATTGCAGCGGGCCGATCAGATGCAGTTCAATATCAGGAAATTTTGCCTTTAGTTCAGGCCATTTGCCTTGCGCTTCCTGCACCCGGTTTTCTCCAAAAATACGCTGACCGGCTGCGATGACCGGTAAAACAGCCTCATTGTCAAAGGTCTTGGAGACAGCCACCAGCGTGGCGGACCCTGCCGCCCGGTGGGCCTTGTGCTCGGCTGTGGTGATTTTGTCCTTCACCTGTGCAAGCTTTTCCACCGCATCACTCATGTTTTAACCCTGTCTGTTTTGAGAGTTGGTTTTTTCCGGTCTGCTGCGCCTTATGGTTGACGGGTTGCGCAAACCATGGTGAAGACCGCACTATGTTTTTGCTGTTGCCTGGCGGCAGCAGTTTCCTTGTATGCTTTTAGAAGAAAAACCGGCCATGGCAACCGAACGATATAATCCGCGCATCTCTGAACCCAGGTGGCAGAAGGCGTGGGATGCCAATAAACTGTTTGAGACGCCAAACGACGACCCGCGCCCCAAATATTATGTGCTGGAGATGTTTCCCTATCCGTCGGGGCGCATCCATATGGGCCATGTGCGCAATTATACAATGGGCGATGTGGTGGCCCGTTACAAGCGCGCCAAGGGGTTCAACGTTTTGCATCCGATGGGCTGGGATGCTTTTGGCCTGCCGGCCGAAAATGCGGCGCGCGACAACAAGGTCAGTCCGCGCAACTGGACCTATGCCAATATTGAAACCATGAAAGGCCAGCTCAAGACCATGGGCCTGTCGCTTGACTGGTCACGCGAACTGGCGACCTGCGATCCTTCCTATTATCGCCACCAGCAAAAAATGTTCCTCGATTTCTGGAAGTCGGGACTGGCCGAGCGCCGGGCGGCCAAGGTCAATTGGGACCCGGTTGACATGACGGTGCTGGCCAATGAACAGGTGATTGATGGCAGAGGCTGGCGTTCAGGGGCGCTTGTTGAACAGCGTGATCTGACCCAGTGGTTTTTCAAGATTACCTCCATGAATCAGGAATTGCTGGACGGGCTGGACACACTTGAGCGCTGGCCCGAAAAAGTCCGCATCATGCAGCAGAACTGGATTGGCCGCTCTGAAGGGCTGTTGCTGCGCTGGAAGCTCGATGAGGCCACCGCGCCTGCCGGTGAGAGCGAGCTGGAAGTCTATACCACCCGCCCCGACACGATTTTTGGCGCTTCCTTCATGGCTGTGTCTGCCGATCATCCGCTGGCGAAGAAAGCGGCTGAAAACAATTCGCAGATTGCCGCTTTCATCGAGGAGGTGCACCATATGGGCACCTCTGTTGCGGCGCTGGAAACAGCCGAGAAAAAGGGTTTTGATACCGGCATTCGGGTGGTCCATCCCTTTGATCCCGACTGGATGCTGCCGGTTTATGTGGCCAATTTCGTGCTGATGGATTACGGCACCGGTGCCGTGTTCGGCTGTCCGGCCCATGACCAGCGTGACCTTGATTTTGCCAATGCCTATGGCCTGCCGGTTACGCCGGTGGTGAAGCCGGAAACTGTGGATGGGGCGAGTTTCCAGATCAGGCAAGAAGCCTATACCGATGATGGCGTCATGATCAATTCGCGCTTTCTGGATGGCATGAGCCCGGAAGACGCCTTTGAAGAGGTCGCCAGGCGGCTGGAAGATACGCAACTGGATGACAGACCACAGGCAAGGCGCAAGGTGCAGTTTCGCCTGCGGGACTGGCTGATTTCTCGCCAGCGTTATTGGGGCTGCCCCATTCCGGTTGTTCATTGCGAGGCTTGCGGCGCAGTGCCGGTGCCGGAAGATCAGCTTCCGGTGGAATTGCCGCTTGATGTCAGCTTTGACAGGCCGGGCAATCCGCTTGACCATCACCCGACATGGAAACATACGGCCTGCCCGAAATGCGGCGGGAACGCGCGGCGCGATACCGACACGATGGACACATTTGTTGATTCATCGTGGTATTTTGCACGCTTTACGGACCCGAAGAACGAAAAGTCGCCAACCGATCTGGCCTATGTTGATGGTGCAAATGGCTGGCTTCCGGTGCATCAATATATTGGCGGCATTGAACATGCGATCCTGCATCTGCTTTATTCGCGTTTCTTCACCCGCGCCATGAAGGCGACCGGTCATGTCAATGTGGTGGAAGAGCCGTTTGAGGGGCTGTTTACACAAGGCATGGTGGTTCACGAAACCTATAAGGGGGCGCAGGGCTGGGTCTCACCGGCGGAACTGCGCATCGAGGAGATCGACGGCAAGCGCCGCGCAACCCTGCTTTCCGACGGCTCTCCCGTGACCATCGGCTCGATTGAGAAAATGTCGAAGTCGAAGAAGAATGTGGTCGATCCCGACGACATTATCGCCAGCTATGGTGCGGATACGGCGCGCTGGTTCATGCTTTCGGATTCACCGCCCGAGCGCGATGTGATCTGGACCGAGGCTGGTGTTGATGGCGCACATCGTTTTGTGCAGCGCATCTGGCGTCTGGTATCGGAAGCTGTCCCTGTGCTGGCAGATGTTGAACCAAAGGCTGGCTCTGAGGGTGAGGCGCTTTCCATATCGCGCGGGGTTCACAAAATCCTCAAGGCTGTCGGCGAAGATATTGAACGGCTGCATTTCAACCGCGCCGTGGCGCGTCTTTATGAACTGACCAATCTCTTGTCGCCACAGGTGGCGGCCATTGGCCGGGGCCAAAGCGAAATTGCGCCTGCCGTGCGTGAAGGGCTGGAGTTTCTGATTGCCATGCTGGCGCCGATGATGCCGCATCTGGCCGAGGAATGCTGGGCCTCGATTGGCGGAACAGATCTTGTCGCCGCCCGCCCATGGCCGCAATTTGACACAGATCTGCTGGTGGATAATGAGGTGACCCTGCCGGTTCAGATAAATGGAAAAAGGCGCGGGGATTTGACAATTGCCCGCGACGCAGATCAAGCTGCGATTGAACAGGCGGTCATGGCCCTCGACTTTGTGCAAAAAGCGCTGGAGGGCAAGACGCCGCGCAAGATCATTATTGTACCGCAAAGGATCGTCAATGTCGTTGCCTGACAGAACCAAGCGGACAATGAGTGGTCCTGAAAGCAGGGCGGGCTGGCGCACTGGCAGGATTGCGGCAGGGGTGGTTTTGCTGCTTTCAACAGGCTTTCTGGCAGCCTGCAGCGTGCAGCCGCTTTATTCCAATCAGCCAACCTCAATTGCCGGGCAAAAAGTCAGTGCGGAAGAACTGGCTTCGATCTCGATCAAGCCGGTCGAGACGCGCCCTGCCCAGCAGGTCCGCAACAATCTGATTTTCGGCCTGACCCGTGGCAAGGGCCAGCCTGCTGAGCCTGCCTATTTGCTGGAACTGAACGTGACGGAACAGGTCACCTCGGTGGCGTCCATTCAGGTGACGAAAGATCAGGATGAGCCCAGTGCCGGTGCCGTGACGCTGACGGCTAACTATCGCCTGACAGAAGTTTCAACCGGCAAGCTGGCCGGAACGGGCAGACGTTCGATTACTGCGTCCTTTGACCGGCCTAAACAGGAATTTGCGACCTATCGGGCGCAGATTGATGCACAAAATCGTGCAGCGCGTGAATTGGCTGGCGTGTTGCAACTGGCGCTGGCGCTGGATCTGTCCAAACAGAAATAAAGTACTTCCACGCCGCCGGAATTGATCCGGCGACGTGGAAAATGGAATGATAAATATAGATAAATATATCAGGCGATTTTCTGGCCGGTCTTGGCCCAGTCAGCAAGGAAGGCTTCCAGCCCCTTGTCGGTCAGCGGATGTTTGACCAGGGCGCGTAAAATAGCTGGCGGGACGGTGGCGACGTCTGCGCCAATCAGGGCTGCATCCTTGACATGGTTGACGCTGCGCACGGACGCGACAAGAATTTCAGTTTGAAAATCGTAATTGTCGTAGATCTGGCGGATTTCTGAAATCAGGTCCATGCCCTCGATGCCGATATCATCCAGACGGCCAACGAAAGGCGAAATGAAAGAGGCTCCGGCCTTGGCGGCAAGCAGCGCCTGATTGGCAGAAAAGCAGAGCGTGACATTGACCATGCGGCCCTCGGAACGGATTGCCTTGCAGGCTTTCAGCCCGTCGAGGGTCAAAGGCACCTTGATGGCGACATTGTCGGCAATTTTTGCCAAAACTTTAGCCTCGGCCATCATGCCTTTATAATCGGTGGCTGTGACTTCAGCCGAGACGGGGCCAGAAACGATGTCGCAGATTTCGCGTGTGACCTCGTCTATCTTGCCGCCTGATTTGAGAATCAGCGAGGGGTTGGTGGTGACGCCATCAACCAGCCCCATTTCGTTCAGTTCACGGATTTCCTTGATGTCGGCAGTATCGATGAAAAATTTCATGGCCATCTCCTTGAGGATTCCGGCGCACAAGAAGGGTGCACGCGCTATTGGCCTTTGCTCTAGACTAAAGAGGGGGCAAGGTCACGTGTGATGAGCAAGGATTCGCCTTTTTTAACGGCAGCACCCGTTCTGGTGCCGATGCCGGCAGAGCGTGCCTACACCTATGCTGTTCCACAAGGAATGTGTGTGGCGCCGGGGTCTGTCGTGCGTGTGCCGCTGGGGCCAAGGCTGGTGGCGGGTATCGTCTGGGATGGAGAGGCGGGATCGGTCGATGCGCGCAAGCTGCGGCCCATAGAGCAGGTGTTTGACTGTCCGCCGATCAATCACGACATGCGCCGCTTCATTGACTGGGTATCACAATATACGCTGTCACCCCCGGGTATGGTGGCGCGCATGGTGTTGCGTGCACCCGAAGCCTTCGATCCCGAACCATGGACGCCGGGTCTGCGGCTAAGTGGCGGGCAGCCCGACCGGATGACGGGGGCACGCGAACGGGTGCTGGCAATCGCTGCCGGGGGGCTGTCATGGACCCGCTCCGGCCTTGCCCATGCCGCCGGTGTATCCTCTTCGGTGATTGACGGGCTCAAGGCGCAAGGTGTTTTTGAGACGGTGATGATGCCGCCGCTTCCCGTGGTTGCGGCACCTGACACGACTTATGCTGTGGCTGAACTGACACCTGACCAGAGATTGGCGGCAGATGAATTGTGCGCCTGCGTCCGGGCAGGGGGTTTCAAGGTCAGCCTGCTCGATGGTGTGACCGGCTCGGGCAAGACGGAAGTCTATTTTGAGGCGGTGGCGGCAGCCCTTGAACAGGGGCGGCAGGTGTTGATCCTGCTACCGGAAATTGCGCTTACCCACGCTTTTCTTGAACGCTTTCAGAACCGGTTCGGGGTAAAGCCTGCCGAATGGCATTCCGACCTGCCGCCGCGCATGCGCGAGAGGGTGTGGCGACAGGTGGCGCAAGGTACGCTCAAGGTGGTGGCGGGAGCGCGCTCGGCCCTGTTTTTGCCGTTTGACAATCTGGGCCTGATTGTCGTCGATGAGGAGCATGATCCTGCCTATAAGCAGGAGGATCGCGTCTTTTACAACGCCCGGGACATGGCTGTGGTGCGCGCGCATATTGGCGGGTTCCCCGTGGTGCTGGCTTCAGCCACACCGTCCGTGGAAAGTCAGGTCAATGCGCAGCAGGGGCGCTATGGGCGAGTGGTTTTGTCGGCGCGTTTTGCCGATGCCGCCTTGCCAAATTTACGCACCATCGACATGCGTCGTGCCCCACCGGCAAAAGGCAGCTTTTTGTCGCCGCTTTTATTGCAGGAAATGGGGCGGGTGCTGGAAAGGGGCGAGCAATCGCTGCTGTTTCTCAACCGGCGTGGCTATGCGCCGCTGACGCTGTGCCGTTCCTGTGGTCATCGCTTCGGCTGCCCTGTCTGTTCGTCCTGGCTGGTTGAACACCGTTTTCGCGGTCAGCTTGTCTGTCACCATTGCGGCCATACAGAAAAAAAACCGGAAGCCTGCCCCGATTGCGGCACGCTTGATCATCTGGTTGCCTGCGGACCGGGGGTGGAGCGGATTGCCGAAGATGTGAAGGAGCATTTTCCAGATGCGCGCACCATTGTCCTGTCTTCGGATATTGCGGGCGGCGTACGGCGACTGCGTCTGGAACTGGAAGCCATTGCCAAGGGGGATGCCGACATCGTGATCGGCACGCAATTGGTGGCCAAAGGGCATAATTTCCCGAATATGACGCTGGTTGGTGTGGTGGATGCCGATCTTGGTCTTGCCAATGGCGACCCGCGCGCTGCCGAGCGCACTTTTCAGCTTCTCAGCCAGGTGACGGGGCGCGCTGGCCGCACTGGCAAGAAAAGCCTTGGGCTTTTGCAGACCTATCAGCCGGAGCATCCGGTGATGCAGGCCATTATCTCCGGCGATTCGGAGCTGTTTTATGCGCGCGAGATTGCCGAGCGCGAGCGCACGGGATTGCCGCCTTTCGGGCGGCTTGCAGGCATTATTGTCAGCGCGCCAATGCGAGCGGAAGCACAAGGCCATGCGCGCGCCTTGCGGCTGAATGCGCCCGAGGCTTCGGACATTTTTGTGCTGGGACCGGCAGAAGCGCCGCTTTCATTGCTCAATGGACGCCACCGTTTTCGCCTGCTGGTCCATGGCGAGCGTCGCTCTGATCTGCAAGGTTTTATCAAGGCCATGCTGGCGGCAGGGCCGAAGGTTCGCGGTCAGATCAGGGTGCAGGTTGATATTGATCCGCAAAGTTTTCTGTAACAAGAACGATTGAGACATTTGAGGAGCCGTGATGGATTTTTCGATTCCGTGGCCGATAAGTCAGGGCGAATGGCTGGCATGGACAAGCGCGGTCATAACCACAGCGCTGGGCTTGCTCCTGTTTCTGGCGCCAAGGATGGGTCTGAAATGGCTGCGCCTGCAGCCGCATCCTGAAAAGCCGGAAGCAATTGTCGAAGCGCGCAGCCGCCTTGCTGGATTTTATCTGGGACTTGGCCTGTGTGCGCTGCTTTTGGCGCAGCCATTTCTTTACATGGCGCTTGGGTTTTCATGGCTATTCACAGCTTTTGGGCGCGTGCTTGGCATTATGAGTGATGGCGCCAATACGCCTTACAATTGGGCGGTTCTTGGTTTAGAACTCCTGCTGACTGCCCTTCCGCTGGCTTTTGCCTTCGGTATCTGCCCTTGAGAGCACAGGATTGCATCTGTATTTTCTGTGTGGATGCGACAAAGTGCCGGGTAAGGCCTGCCTCCATGGATTGCGGTCTTGGGAGGCCTGTGCTAGAGGGCAACCGACTTTCAGCTAGGGGACGCGAAAGCCAATCCCTTGGTTTTGAGGAAATCTAAGCAAGGTCAAGGATTTAGCCGGATTTTTCTGCTGGCGCCAATAGATTCTTAACCTGTCAGACATGAGAAAAGACGGTCCGTGGCCCAAACGTCCTCGCCAATTTCTGTTGTTGCAGAGCGCTATGCCAGTTCGCTGTTTGAACTGGCGCTCGAAGCCAATTCTGTTGCCGCTGTCGAGGCTGACCTTGGCAGTTTTGGGCAGATGATGGAGGCAAGTGCTGATCTGCGTCGTCTGATTGACAGCCCGGTTTTTGCCGCTGACGAGCAGGAGCGCGCTGTTTCAGCCATTCTAGCCAAGGCCAAGATCGGTGGTCTTGCTGGCAATTTCTTGCGTGTTGTTGCCCGTAACCGTCGTCTGTTTGCCGTTCCCGGCATGATCGAGGCGTTTGCCCGGATCGCTGCCGAGCATCGCGGTGAAGTGTCTGCCCAAGTGACCGCAGCGCATGTGCTGACGGCTGCCCAGCAGAACGAACTCAAGGCGGCGCTGAAAAGCGTTGCCGGTAAGGATGTGATCATCAATGTGACTGTCGACCCGAGTCTGCTCGGTGGTCTGGTGGTCAAGATGGGGTCACGTCAGATCGATACGTCGCTTAAAACCAAACTCAATTCGCTCAAGCTTGCACTTAAAGAGGTCGGCTGATGGACATCCGCGCCGCGGAAATCTCCGCAATTTTAAAAGACCAGATCAAGAATTTCGGCAAGGAAGCCGAGGTTTCCGAAGTTGGCCAGGTTTTGTCAGTCGGTGACGGCATTGCCCGCGTCTTCGGCCTCGACAATGTTCAGGCCGGTGAGATGGTCGAGTTCCCCGGCGGCATTCGCGGCATGGCGCTCAACCTTGAGGCTGACAATGTCGGCGTCGTGATCTTCGGGTCGGACCGCGACATCAAGGAAGGCGATACGGTCAAGCGTACCGGCGCCATCGTTGACGTTCCGGTTGGTCCTGAACTGCTTGGCCGCGTGGTCGATGCGCTGGGCAATCCGATTGACGGCAAGGGTCCGATCAAGAGCAAGGAGCGTCGCCGCGTTGACGTCAAGGCTCCCGGTATCATTCCGCGCAAGTCGGTGCATGAGCCGATGTCGACCGGCCTGAAAGCAATTGACGCCCTGATCCCGGTTGGTCGTGGCCAGCGCGAACTGGTCATTGGCGACCGTCAGACCGGCAAGACCGCCATCATTCTTGACACTATTCTCAATCAGAAGGCCATTCATGATAGTGGTCCTGAGAAGGAAAAGCTCTATTGCGTTTATGTGGCTGTCGGCCAGAAGCGTTCGACCGTTGCGCAATTCGTGAAAGTTCTGGAAGAGCGTGGCGCGCTGGAATATTCCATCATCATTGCCGCGACTGCATCCGATCCGGCTCCGCTTCAGTATCTGGCGCCGTTTACCGGCTGCACCATGGGTGAATATTTCCGCGACAATGGCCAGCATGCGCTGATTGGCTATGACGATCTGTCCAAGCAGGCTGTCGCCTATCGCCAGATGTCGCTGCTGCTGCGTCGTCCGCCGGGACGTGAGGCCTATCCGGGCGATGTGTTCTATCTGCATTCACGTCTGCTGGAACGTGCCGCCAAGCTCAATGACGACAATGGCAATGGCTCGCTGACGGCTCTGCCGGTTATCGAGACGCAGGCGAACGACGTGTCGGCCTATATTCCCACCAACGTGATTTCGATCACCGACGGTCAGATCTTCCTTGAGACGGATCTGTTCTTCCAGGGTATCCGCCCGGCTGTGAACGTTGGTCTGTCGGTGTCGCGTGTTGGCTCTGCCGCACAGGACAAGGCGATGAAGCAGGTTGCCGGTTCGATCAAGGGCGAGCTTGCCCAGTATCGTGAAATGGCGGCCTTTGCCCAGTTCGGCTCGGACCTCGATGCCTCGACCCAGCGTTTGCTCAACCGTGGTGCGCGTCTGACAGAACTGCTCAAGCAGCCGCAATTCTCGCCGCTCAAGATGGAAGAGCAGGTTGCGGTGATCTTTGCCGGTGTTAATGGCTATCTCGACACTCTTGCCGTCACCAGTGTTGGCCGGTTTGAGCAGGGCCTGCTGTCGCATCTGCGTACAGTTGGCAAGGAAGTCCTTGAAGCCATCCGTCAGGAAAAGGCGCTGTCGGACGATCTGCGCACGAAGCTGAAGGCTGAAGTCGACGCATTTGCCAAGACTTTCGCCTGATTGACGAGCCGTTGAACCAGAGTTTGTTTGAAGCCCAGAGTTTGAAATGGCGTCACTGAAAGACCTTCGTAATCGCATCGCCTCGGTCAAGGCGACGCAGAAAATCACCCGGGCGATGCAGATGGTCGCTGCGGCGAAGCTGCGTCGTGCCCAGGAAGCAGCGGAGGCCGCACGCCCCTATTCTGAACGTATGGGAGCTGTTCTGGCCAATATCACGCAGGCTATCGGCGCGGGCGGTGAAGCACCTGCGCTGATGAGCGGTACGGGCAAGGATGAGGTGCATATGCTCGTCATCTGCACGGCCGAGCGTGGTCTGTGCGGTGGTTTCAACTCGCAGATTGCGCGCTTTGCCCGCGATCACATCCGCAAGCTGTTGTCGGATGGCAAGACGGTCAAGATTATCTGTGTTGGCAAGAAGGGCTATGATATTCTGCGCCGTGATTATGAGGGGCTGATTATCGACCGGGTTGACCTGCGTGAAGTCAAGACGATCGGTTTTGCCAATGCCGATGCGATCGCAAAGCAGGTGATCCAGCGCTTTGAAAAGGGCGAATTTGACGTTTGCACCTTGTTCTATTCCAATTTCAAATCGGTCATCAGCCAGGTTCCGACCGCGCAGCAGATCATTCCGGCTGCTGCTTCTGCCGGGGCTGAAGCTGTTGAGGAAAGCGCGATTTATGAATATGAGCCGGAGCCGGGCGAGATCCTTTCCGATCTGATCCCGCGCAATATCTCGGTTCAGATTTTTCGCGCGCTTCTGGAAAATGCCGCCGGTGAAATGGGCGCCAAGATGAGCGCCATGGACAATGCAACACGCAATGCCGGGGATATGATCAACAAGCTGTCGATCACCTATAACCGTCAGCGTCAGGCGCAGATCACCAAGGAACTTATCGAAATTATTTCGGGCGCTGAGGCGCTCTAGCATGCGGCGTTGAAGGTTTTAAGTACCTTCAACGCGGGCATGTAACAACAAACGGACGAAAAAGGGCTACAGACGATGGCGAAAGCAGCGACCCCGAAAACGGCGACCGCTAAGACTGCAGAAACGGCCGCTCCGGCTAAAAAGCCGGCTGCCACTGCAAAACCGGCTGCGACTGCAAAGGCGGCAGCTCCTGCAAAGACGGCGAAAGCGGCTGGCGCTGCTGGCAAGATCAAGCAGGTCATTGGTGCTGTTGTTGACGTTCAGTTTGAAGGCGCGCTGCCCGCCATTTTGAACGCGCTTGAGACCGATAATGTGGGTCAGCGTCTGGTGCTTGAAGTTGCCCAGCATCTGGGTGAAAACACGGTGCGCTGCATCGCCATGGACTCCACCGAGGGCTTGGTGCGTGGTCAGGCCGTGTCCGATACCGGCAGCCCGATCCTGGTTCCGGTCGGTCCGGGCATGCTTGGCCGTATCATCAATGTTATCGGCGAGCCGGTTGATGAGGCTGGTCCGATCGTTGCGACCGAGCATCGCGGCATTCACCAGCCTGCGCCTGAATATGTTGAGCAGTCAACGGAAGCCCAGATTCTGGTTACCGGCATCAAGGTGCTTGACCTTCTGGCTCCTTACGCACGTGGCGGCAAGATCGGCCTGTTCGGCGGCGCCGGTGTTGGCAAGACGGTTCTCATTCAGGAACTGATCAACAACGTGGCCAAGGCCCATGGTGGTTTTTCGGTGTTTGCCGGTGTGGGTGAGCGTACCCGCGAAGGTAACGACCTTTATCATGAGTTCATCGAATCGGGCGTCAACCAGCAGGGTGGGGGCGAAGGCTCCAAGGCCGCGCTTGTCTATGGCCAGATGAACGAACCGCCGGGAGCGCGCGCTCGTGTTGCCCTGACCGGTTTGACGGTTGCCGAGTATTTCCGCGATCAGGGACAGGACGTGCTGTTCTTCGTCGACAACATCTTCCGCTTTACCCAGGCTGGCTCGGAAGTGTCGGCGCTGCTTGGCCGTATTCCTTCGGCTGTGGGGTATCAGCCGACGCTGGCCACCGACATGGGCGCCCTGCAGGAACGCATCACCACCACCACGAAGGGGTCGATCACCTCGGTGCAGGCCATTTACGTGCCGGCTGACGATCTAACCGACCCGGCTCCGGCCACCTCCTTTGCTCACCTTGATGCAACCACGGTTCTGAACCGCGCCATTGCTGAAAAGGGTATTTATCCGGCTGTTGACCCGCTGGATTCCACCTCGCGCATGCTGGACCCGATGATTGTCGGTGAGGAACATTACGAGGTTGCTCGTCAGGTTCAGCAGACCTTGCAGCGCTACAAGTCCCTGCAGGACATTATTGCCATTCTGGGCATGGATGAATTGTCGGAAGAAGACAAGCTGACCGTGGCGCGCGCCCGCAAGATCGAGCGCTTCCTGTCACAGCCTTTCTTTGTGGCCGAAGTGTTTACCGGCGCACCGGGCAAGCTGGTGCCTCTGGAAGACACGATCAAGGGCTTCAAGGGTCTGTGCAACGGCGACTATGACCATCTTCCTGAAGCTGCCTTCTACATGGTTGGCGGCATCGAGGAAGCGATCGAAAAGGCGCAGAAGCTGGCCGCAGAAGCAGCCTAAAGCATTTTGTGAGTGCGGATGGAATCATCTGACGCGAGCACAAATGCGGCAAAAACAAAAACCTGGAGCATGGCCGGAGAAAGTCGTCCTGCTCCAGGAACGGTAAACGGCAACAGGGAGCAGGCAAGCGGCTGAAAACAGTATTGATGGGGGATCATCTGGTGATTTTCCGACTGACTATTTCCGGTTGCCTGAACGAAGATGGCGCAATCCTTCAAATTTGAACTGGTGTCTCCTGAACGTCTGCTCGTTTCCGAGGAGATTGAATCGGTGGTCATTCCGGCAACCGAAGGTGAAATGACGGTGATGGCCAATCATTCACCGGTCATGACGACGATCAAGCCGGGTGTGGTGACCATCACATCTGCTGGCGGACAGGAACGTTATGTGGTGTTTGGCGGCTTTGCTGACATTTTGCCCAGCGGTTGCACGCTGCTGGCTGAATCAGCGGTTGCGGTCAAAGACCTCGACCGTGAGGACATTGCCCAGCGCGTTCAAAACGCCAGGGAAGATGTTGCAGATGCCAGCGATGATGCCACGCGCAGCCGCGCCGAAGAGTATCTGGCGCAGCTTACCACGTTGCAGGGCGCGCTTTAAACCGCTTGATTGGTCTCAATACTATTTGAAAAAAGCCGGGGTTTTTGCCCCGGCTTTTTTGTTTTAGTCATGATCTTATACTGATGTGTAAAACTTTATCAGATCCGGTCGCGCAGCGCATACCAGTTGAGCGCCAGAAACAGCAGTGGAGCACGTAATTTGCGGCCACCCGGAAAGGCCGGTATTTTTAACTCTTCAAACAATTTGAGCTTGTTGCGATTGCCAAGAACCGTGTCGGCATAGAGCTTGCCGACGAAATTGGACAACATCACCCCATGGCCGGAATAGCCACCGGCAGAAATGACATTTGGCATGACTTCACGGACGAAAGGCTTACGCGGCAGCGTGATGCCGACATAGCCACCCCAGCCATGGGTGATTTCGACATTTTTCAATTCGGGATAGATTTCGACAATCTGTTTACGAATATGGACATGGATGTCGCCGGGATTGGTTGCAGCATAAATTTCACGCCCGCCAAACAGCAACCGCCCATCGGCTGATTTGCGGAAATAGCGCACGACAAAGCGCGAATCATCGACCGATTCCTTGCCGGGAAGCACCGGGCTGTCATCGCCTAAAGGTATGGTTGCGCCGATGAAGGAGCCGATGGGCATGATATGGGCAGCGCTGACCGGTTCCAGATTGCCGCCATAGGCATTGGTGGCGAGCAGGCATTTTTGGGCGCTGATCACTCCATAAGGCGTTGTTGCCTGCACCTTGCCGCCATTCGAGGCAATATGGGTTGCAGGTGTCTTTTCATAAAGATGGGCGCCTGATTCTGCCGCCACACGCGCTGTGCCGATGGTCAGCCGCAGCGGGTGAATATGGCCGGTTCCACTGTCGCGTACGCCGCCGAAAAAGCGTTGCGAGCCGATATGTTGCGCCGTGTCCTCTTTATCCAGAAATGAGATATGTGGATAATTGTAGCGGCTGGCCATGATTTCAGCATGGGCCTTGTAATGGTCAACATAGCGCTTTTTGTGCGCCACAGAAAGGTGGCCTGCCTGATACTGAATGTCGATATTATGGGCTTTGGTAAAATCAAACAGATGCGCCTTGGCGTCTTCGGCCAGATCAAACAGCGCCTTGGCTCGCGTCAGGCCATATTCAGCTTCCATTTCTTCGGGCCATGCACGCTGTCCGGTGTTGAGCTGCCCGCCATTGCGTCCTGAAGCGCCGTCACCAAAGCGATGGGCTTCAATCAGTGCGACATCGACCCCGGCCTTGGCCAGATGGGCTGCGGCTGACAGGCCGGTATAGCCGCCGCCTATGATGAGCACATCGCAGGATCGTTCTCCATCAAGATGCGGATATTGCGGACGCTCTCCGGCGCTGTCTTCATACCAGGAGTGGCCGGGAGATATGGGGGATTGATAGGCCATGATTGCTTCGCGTGAAGTTGAGTTTGTCAGACGTTCAAAAGCAGATATTCCCGTTCCCACGGGCTGATGACTTCCATGAAAGTTTCAAACTCGGTGCGCTTGATGGCGGCAAAGGTGGAGGTGAAAGCCTTGCCCAGAATGGTGGCCAGTTCCTCATCCTGTTCAAACAGGTCAACGGCTTCCAGCAGCCCGCGTGGCAGGTCGATCTCGGCCTGATTGGCAGCGGTGACGACAGGCGGCGTGGCTTCCAGTTTCCGGGTCAGTCCCAAAAGACCGCAGGCCAGCGAGGCGGCAAGCGCCAGATAGGGATTGGCGTCCGAGGAAGGAATCCGGTTTTCAACGCGCCGTGCAGCAGGGTCGGAGCGTGGAACACGAAAAGCCGTGGTGCGGTTGTCATAGCCCCATTTGTTGTTGACCGGGGCAGAAACGCCGGGGGTAAGGCGGCGGTAGGAATTCACATAAGGAGCCAGCATTGCCAGTGCGTTGGGCACATGCTGCTGCATGCCGCCGATAAAGTGGAAAAAGGCTTCGGTTTCCGAGCCATCCTCGGCTGTAAAGATGTTGTCGCCGGTTTTCTTGTCGATGATCGACTGATGAATATGCATGGCCGAGCCGGGCTGGCCTTGAATGGGCTTGGCCATGAAGGTGGCATAGATGTCGTGCTTGAGTGCAGCCTCACGGATTGTTCGCTTGAACATGAACACCTGGTCAGCCAGTTCGATCGGATCGCCATGGCGCAGGTTGATTTCAAGCTGGCCAGCCCCTTCCTCATGAATGAGGGTGTCGATTTCCAGTCCCTGACTTTCCGAGAAATGATAGATGTCGTCGATCAGCTCGTCGAATTCATTGACCCCGGCAATCGAATATCCGGCCCCGCCGCCAATGGCGCGGCCCGAACGGCCGACCGGCGGGGTCAGCGGATAATCAGGATCGGGGTTCTTGTGAACGAGATAGAACTCGATTTCAGGGGCGACAACCGGTTTCAGGCCAAGTTTGTCATAGGCGGCCACGACATTTTTGAGCACATTGCGCGGCGTGAATTCAACCGTGCGGCCATCCTGATGGACAAGGTCACAGATGACGGCGGCGGTCGGGTCATCTTCCCAGGGCACCACGGTCAGAGTTGAGAGGTCGGGCACCATTTTCAAATCGCCATCATCTTCGGGATAGACGAAGCCATTGCCATCTTCCGGGTATCTGCCGGAAATGGTGGTCATGAAAACAGCAGAAGGCAGCGCCAGCGAGGTGTTGGAGGTAAACTTGCTCGATGGCATCATCTTGCCACGTGCAACACCGGCCTGATCGGGCGTGATACACTCAATATCTTCGATGCCGCGCCACTCAAGCCAGGCGCTGACTTCTTTCCAGTTTTTTACGCCGCGCAGATTGTTGACGAAGGCTGGAGCGCGAACACGCTTTGAGCGAACGTCCTTTTTGACAGGAGGCATCAATCACCAAATAAAAGATTTCTGGATCAGTATGCCGTCCTGGTGCAAGGAATGGAAGGGGGGGTATTGTGCATTATTACCGGGGCCATACAGTGTTTTGCGACGGTCGTGTCGCGAACTGGAAGCCGGTTGTTGTGCATTTCATCCTATTTTCTATTCCGTTTAATGATATGTCAGTTGGGAGAACAGAATGAGCGCTTCGGATGATGATGTGCTTAGTCTGGGGATTGATACGGGCGGCACCTATACCGATGCTGTGCTGTGGTCACAAAAGCGCGGTATTGTCGCCAAGGCCAAGTCTTTAACCACACGTCATGATCTGGCTGAAGGCATTGCAGGCGCTGCCGATGCCGTGTTGCAGGAAGCGCAGGTTGAGCCTGCTTCCATCAAGCTTGTTTCCATGTCGACCACGCTTGCCACCAATGCGCTGGTGGAAGGCCAGGGCGGCCGTGTGGCGCTGGTGATGATCGGTTTTGAGAGGCCAGATCTTGCCCGCGACGGGCTGGCGGCAGCTTTGGGAACTGACCCGGTCGTTTTTTGTCCCGGTGGGCATGATGTTCATGGCAATGAAATGGAATTGGCGCTGGAGGGGCTGGAAACGGCCTTGCCGGAACTGGAAAAGACGGTCACAGGCGTGGCGGTGGCTGCCTATTTTGCCGTGCGCAATCCCGCCCATGAAATTGCCGCCCGTGATCTGATCCGCTCCCGTACGAGGCTGCCGGTTACCTGCTCCCATGAGTTGACATCAAAACTCGGTGGCCCGCGCCGGGCGCTGACCACATTGCTCAATGCCCGTCTTATTTCGATGATCGAGCGGCTGATTGATGCTACGCAAGGCTTTCTTGTGCGTCGCAAAATTGAAGCGCCGCTCATGGTGGTGCGTGGTGACGGGGCGCTGGTGACAGCCGAATTTGCCCGGATGCGACCGATTGAAACCATTTTGTCGGGTCCTGCCGCCAGTCTTGTCGGGGCACGTCATCTCACCGGTCTGGACAATGCCGTGGTTTCAGACATTGGCGGCACGACCACCGATATTGCCGTCCTTGATCAGGGCAGATTGCGGCTTGATCCCGAGGGCGCAATGGTGGGAGGGATGCGCACCATGGTCGAGGCGGTCGCCATGCGCACGTTCGGCCTTGGTGGCGATTCGGAAGTTGTGTTGCGCGATCATGTGCTGGAAACCCGCATCGAGCTTGGGCCGCGTCGTCTGGCGCCGCTTTCCATGGTTGGGGTGCACTATAAAGACATGATGGAAAAAGTGCTGTCTCGGCAGTTGACCAACCCCACATCCAGCCGTCTGGATGGTCGGTTTGTAATGCGCACCGGCATTCCTGAAAGTGCAGCTTATGGCCTTTCGCGTACCGAAACGCGGCTTTATGCTGAAATCGATGAGAGTCCGGCAGCCTTGGACCGCTTGCTGGTGTCGACATCCCAGATTGCCACGCTCAACCGCCTGGTTGCCCGCGGGCTGGTGCATATTGTCGGCTTTACCCCATCAGATGCCGCCCATGTGCTTGGAAAACAGGATAACTGGCATGCGCCAACGGCACGATTGGGGGCGCAGCTTATGGCGCGGCGGCGTAATGCAATGGGGGAGATGGCAGCCCCGACGGCTGAGGCTTTTAGTGAACTGGTGCTCTGTGCGGTTACACGCCGCTCAGCCGAGATGGTGTTTGACACTGCTTTTGCCGCTGACGGGCTGGATGAAGGTGTGGTCATGCATCCGCTGGTGCAAAAGGCTTTAGAGCGCCGTGCGTCCAATCGGACGCACAAAGGACGCTCTAACACTTTGAATGAGCATCGGAATAATCCGAAAACCGATTCCACTTTTCGGTCCGATGCTCTAGGCGGCAAGACCGGCATGGCGCAGCTTTCAATGTCGCTTGATCGGTCGGTTATCGGACTGGGGGCTTCCGCCCATCTTCATTATGCGAACCTGCCCGCCCTGATCGGCAATGCGTGCCTGATTGCGCCCGATGCCGATGTCGCCAATGCGCTGGGGGCTGTTGTGGGGCAGGTGAGCATGTCGGCGCAAGCGCGGGTCAGCCAGCCGGAAGTTGGCATTTATCGCCTTAATATCGCAGAGCGGCTGGAAGATTTTGAAACAGAAGAAGAGGCTATGGCGGTTGCTGAACAGGCGGCCCGGGCAATGGCTGCTGAACTGGCCGAACGCGCTGGTGCTGATCAGGCGCGCATTGAGGTGCATTTTGATATTCGCGATGCGGAGATCAGCGACGAGCGCACTCTGGTTGAGGCTTTTATCACGGCCACTGCAACGGGGCGCCCCCGTGTGGCCAGCTAGAGCGTGTCGCAATCTTTCAGATTCACGCGACCCGCTTTAAGACTTTGTTTCTACACATGTCTTTATCTCGAAACTGGTTCTCAAGTCTCGAGAGACAGGCTTTAAAAATCAGTCTTGTGGAAAATTGTCTGGAAGGCTTTCAGCCTCTTCCTCATCGTCACGCACCGGAATGGCATAAGCGCCCTTCAGCCAGCGGTTGAGGTCAATATCCTTGCAGCGTTTGGAGCAGAAAGGGTATGTCTCACGCAAGGCGGGTTTGCCGCATTCCGGGCAGGGCCGTTTGGGACGCAGTGGCACTATCTGAGCTTTATTGTCATTGCTCATGGCACACCTTGAGCCGACCATCCGGCCGTCGTGTCAAAACCCTCACCGGCAAGCAGGGCGACGGTTTCATAAAGCGGCAAGCCAACCACGCTGGTGTAGGAACCTGCTATCTTGACCACGAAAGCGCCCGCCAGCCCTTGTACGGCATAAGCGCCTGCCTTGCCGCGCCATTCGCCCGAAGCAATATAGCGATCAATGTCCTGCCGCGAGAGACGGCGAAAGCGCAGTCTTGTCTCAACCAGACGCTGACGAAGCTTGCCGGATGGTGTTACCAGACAGATGCCGGAATAGACACGGTGTGCGCGTCCTGACAGCAATTGCAGGCAATAGACCGCATCATCAATGGTTTCAGCCTTGGGCAGAATACGACGGCCAACGGCTACCACCGTGTCAGCAGCCAGCACGAAAGCAGGCTGTGCCTTTGCTTCCGATTTGAGTGTGACCAGCGCTTTTTCAGCCTTTTCCTTTGCCAGACGTTTGGCCAGGGAGCGTGGATGCTCGGCGCGCAGTGGCGTCTCGTCAATATCGGCGGGCAAAATGCGGGCAGGCTCAATGCCTGCCTGTTGCAAAAGCTGTATCCTGCGTGGTGAAGCCGAGGCCAGCACCAGCATTTGCGGTTTGCTTCCAGCCATGCCTGCCTGCCCGAATGACGCTTACTTGAAACGGTAGGTGATACGGCCCTTGGTCAGGTCGTAAGGGGTCATTTCGACCAGAACCTTGTCGCCAGTCAGCACGCGGATGCGGTTTTTGCGCATACGGCCAGCCGTATGAGCAATGATTTCATGATCATTTTCGAGTTTGATACGAAACATGGCGTTCGGAAGCAATTCCGATACCACGCCTGGAAACTCGAGGACTTCTTCCTTCGGCATAAGTTACCTTTATCTCGGGTGATAATCCGGAAAAATCCCGGATTTTGCGCGGAACCTATATGATAAAACCAATTTTGTGAACATGCTAATCATTTTCAAGGCTTTTCGACGCTGTTGCCGACCAAATGACCTCACACCATTCTGATTAAATGAACAGGTCCTGACCCTGATCCGCGCAGGCTGTAATTGCAAAATTATGGTGCGTTTGGTGCTTTATCCGGGCAGCAGATATTTGCATTAGAGCATTTCTTGTTTTCACGAAAACGGATGAAATGCTCTAAACTTTTGTTTTAGCCGCATTTGTGTGACGTCAGATGATCCCATCTGTACTCACAAAATGCTCTATAAAACGATTAACATCTTCCACTGCTATTGTTGTTATCACCTCTTGAACGAATGAGCCAACAGGTTGAAAGTGCGCGCTCTGGCAAGAGCTGTCAGCTTGTCGTAACCATGGATGAATAACGGGCAGGAGGGGTCCAGCCTGAACATTTGTGGTGAGGCGGCAAATCCGAATTTTGCCTTCATGACCATCAGGAGAGGGAGGGCCTCAGTGCTCGAATCATTTTTCAGGATCAAGGAAGAAGGGTCTTCGGTGCGCACGGAAGTGATCGCCGGTATCACCACCTTCCTGACCATGTCTTACATCATTTTCGTCAACCCGGATATTTTGTCGACAACCGGCATGGACCGCAACGCCGTGTTCGTGGCCACCTGTCTGGCGGCGGCGCTGGGTTCGGCCATCATGGCGCTGTTGCCGCGCTGGCCCATCGGCATGGCGCCGGGCATGGGGCTGAACGCCTTCTTCGCCTTCACCGTGGTTGGCGCCATGGGCTTTACCTGGCAGCAGGCGCTGGGTGCAGTCTTTATTTCAGGTGTTATCTTTTTGGTCCTGACACTGACGGGGGCGCGGGCCTGGATCATCTCAGGCATTCCAAAATCAATGCGCAGCGCCATTGCTGCCGGTATCGGTCTGTTTCTGGCCATTATCGCGCTTTCCAGTTCCCAGATCGTTGTCGCCAATCCGGCCACGCTGGTCAGCCTTGGCGATCTGACGCAGACCGGCCCGCTGCTGGCGATTGCCGGTTTCTTCATCATTGCTGCGCTGGATGCGCTAAAAGTTCGCGGGTCGATCCTTCTGGGTATCCTCATCATTACCGTGGTGTCGATGCTCCTTGGGGTCAGCCAGTTTAATGGCGTCGTATCGATGCCGCCTTCCATCGCCCCGACCTTCCTGCAACTCGACATTATGGGCGCGCTGCATTCAGGGCTGCTTTATGTCATCCTCGTGCTGGTTCTGGTTGAGGTGTTTGACGCAACCGGTACGCTGATCGGTGTGGCCAAACGCGCCGGGCTGATGCCTGACGATAAGCCGAACCGTCTTGGCAAGGCGCTGCTTGCCGACAGCACGGCCATTGTTGCCGGTTCGGTGCTGGGCACCTCCAGCACCACAGCCTATGTGGAAAGCGCGTCTGGCGTGCAGGCAGGCGGGCGCACCGGCTTGACGGCGCTGGTGGTGGCCTTGCTGTTTCTGGCAGCCCTGTTCTTTGCTCCGCTGGCTGGTTCCGTGCCGGTTTATGCAACGGCGCCGGCGCTGCTTTATGTTGCCTGCCTGATGATGCGGGAACTGCTGGATGTCGAATGGGAGGAAATCACCGAGGCAGCGCCTGCAGCGCTGACCGCGCTGATGATGCCATTTACCTATTCGATCGCCAATGGTCTGGCTTTTGGCTTCATCTCATATGCGCTGCTGAAAACGCTGACTGGCCGCTACCGGGATGTTCATCCGGCCACATGGCTGGTTGCCGGTCTGTTCATCATCCGTTTTGTGATGGTGGGCAGCGAGTAGGGGGGGATTACCAGAGCATTTCATCTGTTTTTCGTGAAAACAAAAAGTGCTCTAAAGATCAAAAGGCCCGGATTTCCGGGCCTTTTTTGATCTTTCAGGAATGGTTTTGTTCTTCTCTAGTACCTTGATCTGCATGGAGGAATCTTTTGAGGATGCGATTTTTGAGATGATCGCGCATTTCACGATAGGCGATCAGCCGTTGCTCACGGGTGCCGGTGACCAGGGTCGGATCAAAAGTCGGCCAGTATTCCACCTCCACCGCCATGGTGCGGGTAAACTCCATCGCCAGATGATGGGCACGCGGCGAAAGCGTGATGATAAGATCGAAATAGGCATCTTCAATATCGTCGACCGATCTTGGTTGACGCTCACCCAGTGACAGGCCCTCTTCCGCCAGAACAAAATCAACAAACGGGTTGCGTTCGCCTGCATGAACGCCTGCCGAGCCGATAAAAATATCATCGGGCAATATAGTGCGCGCCAGTTTCTCGGCGATTGGCGAGCGAACGGTGTTCATGTCGCACATGAACAGGATTGAGCGCGGATGGGTGGATTTTTTTTCCAGGTCAGCCTCGCCAGTGCAAAACACAAACAAGGGTAAAGAGGCGGCGCGCTGTTGCAAAATCAAGGTTGATCTTGTCTGCAAGGCGGTCTTTCAGGGTTTGCGACCCCTCATTGTGCAGGCCGCGTCTTCCCATGTCGATGGCCTCGATATGGGAGGGCGAAGCAGAGCGGATTGCCTCATAATAGCTTTCGCACACCATGTAATAATCCTTGACGATGCGCCGCAGCGGCGTCAGCGACAGGATATGGGTGGCGACCTGTGACCCGTCTTCGCGGGAAATGGCCAGAACCAGCCGGGCCTCTATGAGCGACAGCTTGAGCCTGTAGGGGCCCTTGCCCTCATCATTGACCGGCCGGAAACAGTTTTCTTCAATAAGATCAAAGATTGCAACGGCGCGTTCATGCTCGATGTCGGGTGTTGAGCGCCCGATGGTCTTGTCAAGTTCGACATCGATCAGCCGGTCATGTTGGGGATCGAGGTCGGCCATGGCGTTATATATTCAGCCGGATTGCGATGGAGCGGGCATGGGCGTCCAGCCCTTCAGCTTTTGCCAGGGCGATGGCGGCTGGCCCCAGTATGCGCAGCTGCTCCGTACCAAGTTTAAGGAGTGAGGTTCGCTTGACGAAATCAAGCACTGACAGGCCCGATGAGAAGCGGGCCGAGCGTGCCGTGGGCAGCACGTGGTTGCAGCCGCCAATATAGTCACCGATCACTTCAGGCGTGTGGCGGCCAATAAAAATGGACCCGGCATTGCGGATGCGCTCCGCCATGGCATCGGCATTATCGACTGCCAGTTCCAGATGTTCTGCGGCAATACGATCGATCAGCGGAATGGCTGCCTCAAAACTCTCGACAAGAATGACGGCGCCAAAATCACGCCAGCTTTGGGCGGCCGTGTCAGCGCGTGGCAAATGGCTTAGCTGGCGCTCTACCGCATCCTCCACCGCCTTGCCGAAATGCGCATCATCGGTCATCAGGATCGACTGGGCGGAAGCATCATGCTCGGCCTGCGCCAAAAGGTCGGCTGCTACCCATTCAGGATCATTGGAGCCGTCAGCGACAACCAGAACCTCGGAGGGCCCGGCGATCATGTCGATACCGACTGTCCCGAACACCTGTCGTTTGGCCGCCGCCACATAGGCATTGCCGGGGCCGACAATCTTGACGACCGGGCGGATGGTTTGTGTGCCATAGGCAAGGGCTGCAATGGCTTGTGCGCCACCAATGCGGTAGATTTCAGAAACACCGGCAAGATCTGCGGCCACCAGAACCAGTGGATTGATGATCCCGCCAGAGGCTGGAACAACCATGACGATGCGCTCCACACCGGCAACAGCGGCAGGCAGAGCGTTCATCAGCACCGAGCTTGGATAGCTGGCGGTGCCGCCAGGCACATAAAGGCCAACCGATTCCACCGCCGTCCAGCGTGAACCCAGTTCCACGCCAATGGCATCGCTATAGCGGTCATCTTGCGGCACCTGACGCTGGTGATGGGCGCGGATACGGTCGCGCGCCAGCTTCAGTGCCGCAATCGTGTCCGGGTCGGCCTGTTCATAGGCTGCGTCAATATCACTGCGGGAAACGGCAATGCCAAGCTCTTCCAGATCACAGCGGTCAAAGCGCCTGGTGTAGTCGATCAGGGCTGCGTCGCCCGCTTCACGGATACGGGCGATAATGGCGTGGACGACGGCATCGACATCGGCAGAAATTTCGCGCTTGGTGGACAAGAAGGCGCAAAAACGCTGTTCAAAATCCGCGTCAGACTGTCTGAGCGTTATGGCCATGTGCTGTTAAACCTTGTGTATGGGGCGAGATGAGGCCTGCCATGTGCTGCCCGTATCGGCAAGCCTTGCTTCAAGGCACTCGACTTCAAGTATGATGATTGCACCGCCGGAAAAGACCAGCTCAACAATACCGGCGGGTGCGTCGGTCGCCACATAGTTGACGGCCAGAAGGGATAGCACTTCATCGGGCTTGTCGCGCGGCACGCCAGTGGCGCGGGCTGCCAGAACCCGGTCGAAATGCAGCACGCTTTGCCGACGTTCATTGTTTTTGCGCAGAAAGCCGGGCTTGTTTTCCCAGGCAAATCTGTTCATGACCAGCGCAAAGCGCTGTGTGCCCGGCAGATATTGCAGGTCGCGCACCTTCATGAGTGCGTCCTGCACATGCGCGGAAATTACATTGAGATCCTGCTCGTCGAGCGCGAGGAGCCTGAGTTGGTCCATGCTGTTTCGCACCTGCGAAGAATTGCCGTAAACCCATTTGTTAGGCTGTCCGGGCTGTCTGTGCAACCGCGATGCGAGCCTGTGCGCGCTTTACTCTGAAATACGTTCGATGACGGCGCCGCAATTGGAAAGTTTTTCCTCCAGCCGTTCAAAGCCGCGATCAAGGTGATAAACACGGTTGACGATGGTTTCGCCCTCGGCTGCCAACCCGGCAATGACCAGTGAAACGGAAGCACGCAAATCGGTTGCCATGACGGGCGCGCCTTTCAGCTTTGTCACCCCTTCGACAATGGCGGTCTGGCCTGAAAGGCTGATATGCGCGCCAAGACGCGCCAGTTCCTGCACATGCATGAAACGGTTTTCAAAAATCGTCTCGGTAATATGGGAACGGCCTTTCGCCATGGTCATCAGGCCCATGAACTGAGCCTGAAGATCGGTTGGAAATCCCGGGTAAGGCCCGGTGGTGACATCCACCGGCTCAATGCCTGCACCATTGCGATAAACGCGAATGCCCTCATTGGTAACCGTGATTTCAGCCCCTGTCCGGGCGATTGTGTCGAGAGCATTTTCAAGAAGATCAGCGCGTGCGCCTTCCAAAAGCACGTCGCCACCGGTCATGGCAACCGCCATGGCATAGGTGCCGGTCTCGATACGGTCGGGGATGACGCGCACCTTGGCGCCATGCAGTTCATCAACGCCTTCAATGGTGATGGTTGGTGTGCCGGCACCGGAAATCTTTGCGCCCATGGCATTGAGGCATTCGGCAAGATTGACGATTTCCGGCTCGCAGGCGGCATTTTCAAGTACGGTTTCGCCACGGGCAAGAGTGGCCGCCATCATCAGCACATGTGTTGCGCCCACTGAGATTTTTGGAAAGCGATAGCGATTGCCGCGCAGGCCCTTGGTTGATTTGGCCAGCACATAACCCGCCTCGACATTGATATCGGCTCCCAGTGCCTGCAAGCCTTCAATAAACAGGTCAACAGGGCGTGTGCCGATGGCGCAGCCGCCGGGCAATGAGACTTTTGCCTCGCCCATGCGGGCCAGCAAGGGGCCGATAACCCAAAAAGAGGCCCGCATTTTTGAGACCAGATCATAAGGGGCGGTCGTGTCGACAATATTGGTGGCTGTAAAATTGACAGTGCGCGAATAGCTCTTGCCCTGGCTTGGGCGGCGGCCATTGACCGAATAATCGACGCCATGATTGCCCAGAATACGAATCAACTGCTCCACATCAGCCAGATGCGGCACATTTTCTAAAGACAATGTTTCGCGCGTCAGCAGCGAAGCGATCATCAAGGGCAGTGCGGCGTTCTTGGCACCGGAAATTGGAATAGTGCCCGAGAGCCTGTTGCCCCCGACGATCCTGATGCGATCCATGAAGATGCCTCTCCCCGGCATTTGCCGGTCTGGGATATGCCACGCCTTATCCAGTCAATCTTGTGGCGTGCTTCAAATCGGTTGAAACGGTCCCTCTAAACCATAGGTGGGGATTATTCAAGGAAATGCGCGGATGACGATCCGGCAAGATTTATAGGGAATCATCGTCGGGCGCAGGGCCTGCTGCGCTGATCCCTTGTGGACGCTGATCGGCCTTGCCGCCGCGTTTTGCATAGGTCTGGCCTTTGCGTTTCATGAGATTGGTTCGCAAGGCTTCGGCCAGACGTGCCTTGCGCCGGTCCTCATTTGTCATTGCGGCTTTTTCCTGGTCCTTCATGGCTGTTTTCCCGATCCCTGAATGCAGCCTTATGATTATGGCAAGGGTGAGTTTGAAACAACGTCTTTGACAGGGTGTTTATGGTCTTGCGCTTGTTCAAACGATGTGGCAGAAGTCCGCCGCATCCGGTTGCTGCCGTAGCTCAGTGGTAGAGCACTCCCTTGGTAAGGGAGAGGTCCAGAGTTCAAGTCTCTGCGGCAGCACCAGTAAAATCAAACACTTAGATACTCATATGATCCGTGGCTGATGTGCGATTAAGCGGCATCTGCACGGAACATAACGCAAATTGCGCGCTTGTTCCGTGCAGCCATGCTCTGCATATTCGATTCTGCTTTGATCATGATAGAAGCGTAAGGGTGATATTTCTGTCGGGAGAGACTTAAGTGGACAGGCTGGAATCTGACAGGATGTTTGCGGCCGTGATGGAAACGGGCAGTTTTACGGCTGCTGCCGAGCGGCTGGGCACCAGTTCGGGGCAGGCTTCCAAGCTGGTTTCACGGCTTGAAGGTGAATTGGGTGTGCGCCTTCTGGCGCGCACCACACGTGCTGTTTCTCCCACGGAAGCCGGGCAGGCCTATTTCGACCGGCTGCGCCCTTTGCTGGATGAGTATGACAATCTTGACGCGGCCGTGCGTGATGCCTCGCAGACACCGCGTGGCCGGTTGCGGGTGACCGCACCAATGAGTTTCGGCACAATGGAAATTGCACCGGCATTGAATGCCTTTGCTGTGCTCTTTCCTGAAATCGAGCTTGATGTCAGCTTTTCAGATCGTGTGGTCAACCTTGTTGATGAAGGCTATGACATGGGAATCCGTGTCGGCAGGCCCGATGATTCCAGCATGATTGCACGTAAACTTTGCGATGTTCGCATCGTGGTGATCGGCTCGCCGGACTATCTGGAGCGGCAGGGAGAGCCCAAAACCCCTGACGATCTGACACGCTGCGATTGCATCATTGACAGCAATTTCCGCGATCCGGGCCGCTGGCGGTTTCAAAATGCGGATGGCAGGGAGATTGTGGTGCCTGTGCGTGGCCGTATTCGCTATTCCAATGCCGAAGCCTGTCTCAAGGCTGCCGAACTGGGGCTGGGCTTTGCCTGCGTGCCAAGCTTCATTGCCGGTGATGCGATTCGCGCGGGCAGGATGCGGCAGGTCTTGCGTGAATTTGAAGCGCCGCCTTACACCATTCATGCGCTTTACCCGCATAGCCGCCATCTTGCGGCAAAGGTTCGTGCGCTGGTGGATTTTCTTGGGGCGCGCTATCGCGGCACACCTGTCTGGGAAGAAGGCTGGTAGATTGCTTCCGTATTGGAAGTAATCATCTTCTGATTAGCTGGATTATCATTTTTATCTGAAAAAGCCATCTTGTGTCTCGGAACATGACGCCATGAGCTTCAGCCGGGACGCCAAAAGGGGTGCTCCTTTGCAAGAGACATGGCGGCAGACATTGCCTGAATTTTAAGGCGCATAGCGATCTTTCCGATTGCTCCTTGCACCTTAAATGATTGTTTTAGCTGCATTTTTGCAACGCCCGATGGAGGCATCCGGCAGCAAAATGCTTCGATCTGAAAAGGACATGACCATGACTTCTGCATCTTTCTCCAATCCGGCTCACGCTTCTTCCGCTGCGGTTACGAATGCTGACCTTGCCGCCACCCTGTTGCGTGTCACCTCAGGTGTTTTCTTCCTTGCCCATGCCTGGCTCAAGCTGGTGATCTTTACCCCGGCAGGAACCGCAGGCTTTTTTGAAAGTCTCGGTTTTCCCGGCTTTCTTGCCTATCTTGTGATTGCCGCCGAACTGTTTGGTGGTCTGGCGCTGATTGCCGGTCTGTGGAGCCGCTGGGTTTCAATTGCCCTGATCCCCGTCTTGCTTGGTTCGATCTATGCGCCGCATGGGGCTGCCGGTTTCTTCTTCTCCAATGAAGGTGGCGGCTGGGAGTTTCCTGCAATGTGGATCGTGCTTCTCATTGCACAGGCGCTGCTGGGCGATGGCGCCTATGCCATCAAGCGCAACCGCGCCTGATTTTAGAGCATTTTGCAGTCAGATGGAATCATCTGACGTCGCACAAATGCGGCTAAAACAAGAGTTTAGAGCATTTCATCCGTTTTCGTGAAAACAAGAAATGCTCTAAACACATGGCCGCGGACTTTATTTGTAACCGCGGCCATAACTGGACTTCAGGAGAAAACACCATGACCAGTGCAGTCAATTTCTTTGATATGAATGCGGCCCCGATGCGGATTGGGACAGTCCGGTTGAAGGTGCGCGATCTTGAAACCGTTTCCGGTTTTTACCAGAAAACCCTGGGTCTAAGCGAAATCAGCAACAGCCCGCAGGAGGCTGTGCTTGGCGTGGGCGCCACACCGCTGCTCATTCTGGCGGCAGATCCTGCCCTGGCTCCCCGTGATCGGCGTCAGGCAGGGCTTTTCCATACAGCCTTTTTGATGCCGACGCGCGCTGATCTGGGCCGCTGGGTTGGTTATATTGCTGAAATGCGCCTGCGTATAGATGGCGCTTCGGATCATATTGTCAGTGAAGCGCTTTATCTGACCGATCCTGAAGGCAATGGTATTGAGGTCTATGCCGACCGCCCGGTTGCAGACTGGCTGGACAAGGCTGGCCGGGTGCAGATGAGCACCGATCCACTTGATCTGCGCGATTTGGCTATGGCGGCCGAAGGTCGTGTCTGGGCAGGTTTTCCTGACGGCGGCAGCATTGGCCATGTGCATTTGCAGGTGGGAGATACTGTGCTTGCCGATCGTTTTTACAATGATGTGCTGGGTTTTGATAAGGTGGTCGATTATCCCGGTGCAAGCTTTTATGGCAGTGGCGGCTATCACCATCAACTGGCCGGCAATATCTGGAACAGCCGCGGGGCTTCACGTCGACCTGAAAACATGGCCGGTCTTAATCAGGTTGAAATCATCATGCGTGATGCGGATGATCTTGCCACTATCATTGCCCGGGCTGAGGATGCGGGCATTGAAATTGCCCGTCATGATCAGGGCGCAACATTGCATGATCCATGGGGTACGGCCATTACGCTTAAATTTTAAAGCGTGTCGCAATCTTTCAGATTCACCAAGCCCGCTTTAAGTCTTTGTTTTTACACATGTCTTTATCCTGAAACTGGTTCCCAGTTCGGGAGACAGGCTTTAGGATCCTGCTGGCGTCTTTATCCCTGCTGCGTTACCAAACCGGCAGGGATTCGTTTGCATGGAGCCATTATGAGCAAGGCTATTACGTCTTTTCTGCTGGTTGCACTGTTGAGCGCCATGTTGATGGCGTTGTCTCTGGCTGTGGCGCGCTATGGCTATCCATTCGGCATGGTGGGGGTGCGGCGGCTGGAAAGCATCGTGTCGGCACAAAATTTCCTGCCCCTTGCCGGGCTGTATTTTTTCAGCGCCGCGTTGATGATGATCCTGCCCCTGAAGGCGGCAAGTTTTGTGTTGCTCAATGCGGCCGATGCGCTGATGTGGACAGTTTTGGCGCTGCTGGCGGCCCTTGTCGGCTGTGTGGCAGCACGCTGGGCCTTTGGTCAGACAAGTGCCCCTCGCAGCCTGCTGGACTGGCGCTTGTTGCTGCCGCTGGCGGTTGTCGGCTGCCATATCGGGCTGGATGTCTTGCGCCGGAATGTGCTTTTGCGCAGTCTGGCCTTTGCCGGATTTTTTCTCCTGACCCTTGCCTGCCTGTTCTGGAATTTCCGAATTTAGAGCATAAACCCAAAAGAAGTTGCGGGTTCTTTGGATAAGATCATGCGCATGGGTAAAGGTGCCGGCTTATCTATTCACATATCATTCTGACACGACCACCGGCATCGGTTGCGGGGCCGCAAGCAACGGTTTCAGAGGACCGGGCGGGTTGTGGTGAAACTGTGGGGCGTCGGGCTGTTGCGGTTCGGCTGGTCTGTCGTGTTTGCGATGAGACAATCGGAAAGATGTTTGAGCCGCTTTCCACTGGCGGGGTCTGTGTGCCGGAGGGCCCCCTGTCCCAGATGCGCCGTGCATCCACCTGTTTGGGAATGACGACGGTGCCGTCATCGGTGCGTGCACAACTGGCAGCGCCCAACAAAATGGTGCAAAATAAAACAGATTTGAAACGCATGAGCTTGACCATATCGCAAAAGAAATATCGTGCAGCGCTTGCGTTGACAATGTGCCTGCACAAACTTGCCGGATAAAAGCCTTTCGCGGCAAGCTTAACCGGAGTGACATCAAACTGTCATGTAACTGTAACAAACGGGGCCTATTGGCACGGCGAGCGTCATTCAAGGCGCTGTCAGAACACCTTATGAACAGGAACAGGAACAGGAACAGACTTTCCATGAAGAAATATGTCCTCACCGCATCGGTTGCCGCACTTGCCCTGACCGCAACAGTTGGCTTTGCAGCCGCTCGTGATCAGGTTCAGATTGCCGGTTCATCCACGGTTCTTCCCTATGCCCGCATCGTTGCTGAAAATTTTGCTGAAGTTTATCCCGACTTCAAAACCCCGGTAGTGGAATCGGGTGGCTCGTCGGGCGGCCTCAAGGAATTCTGCAAGGGCGTTGGTGAAAACACCATCGACATTGCCAACTCGTCACGTCCGATCAAGGAATCGGAAGTCAAGGCCTGCGCCGATGCTGGCGTAACTGCCATTCAGGAAGTGCGCATCGGTTATGACGGTATCGTCTTTGCAACTGACATTAACGGTCCCGACTGGGCCCTGACGGCGCAGGATGTCTATAAGGCGCTTGCTGCTCAGGTTGTTGTCGATGGCGCGCTGGTCGATAATCCGGTTACGAAGTGGAATGAAGTCAATTCCGCCCTGCCGGATTGGGATATTGCTGCCTATATTCCGGGCGAAAAGCACGGCACCCGCGAAGTTTTTGAAGAAAAGCTGATGACCGAGGGCTGCAAGGCCACAGGCGCACTGGAGGCCATCAAGGCCACGGGCGTTGATGACAAGGCTGCTTCTGCCGCCTGCGTCATGGTGCGCAAGGACGGCAAGGCTGTTGATATTGACGGAGATTACACTGAAACGCTGGCTCGTATCGACTCCAACAAGACCGGCGTTGGTGTGTTCGGCCTGGCTTTCTATGAAAACAATGCCGACAAGCTCAAGGTTGCCACTGTTGAAGGTATTGCTCCTTCGGTAGAGACCATTGCTGCGGGTGAATATCCGGTATCGCGTCCGCTGTTCTTCTATGTCAAGAACGCGCATCTGGATCTTGTTCCCGGTCTGAAGGACTATGTGACCTTCTTCCTTTCCGATGAAATGGTCGGCCCTGACAGCCCGCTTGCTGATTATGGTCTGGTTGCTGCTCCTGATGCAGAGCGCGATGAACAGCGCGCCGCATTTGAAGCTGGCAAGACCATGTAAGATTGAATACTCATGGTCCGGGGAGCATCTGCTTCCCGGACCATTTTATTGCCTGAAGCCATTCAGGTTGATTTTCAAGAAAACCAAGCCGAGCACTTCAGCCGAGCACTTCATGAGCGTTTCCTGGGTTTTTGCAGTCATCCTTGCCGTTGTTGTGGCAGCCTTCATGCTGGCGCGGCTTGTTCTGTCGGGCGCGATACGGCATCGCGGCATGCGCAATTTTGTTGAGCGAGCCATGCTGTGGACGCTGATTGCTGCTTCTGCCGTCGCCATACTGACGACGGTTGGCATTGTTTTGTCGATGCTGTTTCAGACCCTGAGTTTCTTCAAGTCCGTGCCTTTGTCCAATTTCTTTTTCGGTACTGTATGGGATCCGCGTTTTGCGGCTGCCGGTTCTGAAGACGCAACGGGCCAGTTTGGCCTGATCCCGCTTCTGGCCGGCACCTTGTATATTGCGCTGGTGGCCATGGTGTTTGCCGTGCCTGTGGGCCTTTATGCGGCAATTTACATGTCGGAATATGCCTCGCGAAAATTGCGCTCGGTGGTCAAGCCGGTGCTGGAGCTGCTGGCTGGTATTCCCACAATCGTCTATGGTATTTTTGCGCTGGTGACCGTCGGGCCGCTGCTGCGCGATCTTTCTGCCGCCCTTGCAGGCGGCCAGCCCTTCATCATGGCGCAAAGCGTGCTGACGGCCGGTCTGGTCATGGGCATCATGCTCATTCCCTTTGTCTCATCGCTTTCTGATGACATTATCAGCGCTGTGCCGCGGGCCTTGCATGATGGTTCGCTGGGACTGGGGGCGACACGTTCTGAAACAGTGCGCAATGTCATTCTTCCGGCAGCCCTGCCCGGCATTGTCGGCGCCTTGTTGCTGACGGCCTCACGCGCCATTGGTGAAACCATGATTGTTGTGCTGGCCGCCGGCGTTGCGGCCAGGTTGACCATCAATCCGGGTGAGACAATGACCACCATCACGGTCAAGATCGTCAATCAGTTGACCGGCGATCTTGAATTTACCTCGCCGCAAACGCTGGTTGCCTTTGCATTGGGTATTACCCTGTTTGTCATTACGCTCGCCATGAATGTGCTGGCGCTCTACATTGTGCGCAAATATCGGGAGCAGTATGAATGACCGACCTTTCGTTCGATCAGGCTCGCACTGCACCTGCCAGTCAGCCGCCACGCCGTGATATTGGCATCAAGCGCCGCTATCATGCCGAGCGCCGGTTCCGGCTTTACGGTCTTGTCGCCATCGCCATTGGCCTGTTTTTTCTGGGCGCATTGCTGTTTACGGTCATCCGCGGCGGCTACACCGCCTTCTGGCAGACCTCGATCAGCCTTGCCGTTGATTTTGATCCTCAAATCATTGACCCCAAGGGGCAGCGCGATAGCGATCCGGGCGTTCTGGTTCGGGCAAATTATCCGCTTCTGGTGCGAAATGCGCTTGCTGCAAAGCTTGGCATTGATGTTGACGATACAAAAAACAAAGCTGATTTGCGCCAGCTTTCCAACATGATCTCGCAAGGGGCGCGTGTGCAACTGCGCAGCATGGTGATGGAAAACCCTGCCATTTTGGGCACCACGCAAAATATCCGGGTGCTGGCCAGCGGCGATATCGATTCAGCCAATAAGGGCCAGATTGACCTGTCGGTTCCTGAAGCACGGCGCAAGGTCAAGGACCGTCAGCTTGAATGGATGAAGGTGCTGGACGAGCAAGGCGCCATGACCCAGAATTTTAACACCGGACTGTTCACCTTCGGCGCGTCCAGCCGTCCGGAAATGGCGGGCATGGGTGTGGCGCTGATCGGTTCGCTTTACATGATGCTGATCGTGCTGGTGCTGGCGCTGCCGATCGGGGTTGCCGCCTCCATTTATCTGGAAGAGTTTGCGCCCAAAAACCGCTGGACCGACCTGATCGAGGTCAATATCAACAATCTGGCGGCCGTGCCTTCCATCGTGTTCGGTCTGCTGGGGCTGGCGGTCTTTATCGGCTTTGCCGGTCTGCCGCGTTCAGCCTCGCTGGTTGGTGGTCTGGTGCTGACATTGATGACATTGCCCACCATCATCATCGCCACCCGTGCGGCGCTCAAGGCGGTGCCGCCGTCAATCCGCGCCGGTGCGCTGGGCATTGGCGCCTCTCCCATGCAAACCGTGTTTCATCATGTGCTGCCCCTGGCGGCTCCCGGTATCCTGACCGGCACCATTATCGGTCTGGCGCAGGCGCTGGGTGAGACTGCGCCGCTATTGCTGATTGGCATGGTTGCCTTTGTGGCCGACTATCCGACAACGCCGCTTGATCCGGCCACTGCCTTGCCGGTGCAGATCTATATGTGGGCCAATGAGGCCGAGCGCGCTTTTGTGGAGCGCACCTCAGGCGCCATCATCATTCTGTTGCTGTTTTTGGCGGCGATGAATTTGATAGCCATTTTGCTGCGTCGGCGTTTTGAGCGGCGCTGGTAGATCAAGGAAAAAACCATGAATATCATGGATGAAGCCATTCTGGAGAAGGCCATGAGCGCAGATGTGGCGCCCGCCACCAATGAGAACATCAAGATGCGCGGCGAGAAGGTGTGTGTCTTTTATGGCGACAAGCAGGCCCTGTTCGGGGTGGATCTTTTAATCCGTCAAAATCAGGTCACAGCCCTGATTGGCCCGTCCGGCTGCGGAAAATCGACCTTTTTGCGCTGTCTCAACCGGATGAATGACACGATTGATTCAGCCCGTGTCGAAGGAAAGATCACGCTGGATGGCGAAGATATTTATGATCGCAATATCGACGTGGTCGAGTTGCGCTCACGTGTCGGTATGGTGTTCCAGAAGCCGAACCCGTTTCCAAAATCGATCTATGAGAATGTGGCCTATGGCCCACGCATTCACGGTCTGGCGCGCAACAAGGCCGATATGGACGCCATTGTGGAAACCAGCCTGAAGCGGGCGGGCCTGTTCAATGAGGTGAAGGATCGCCTTAATGATCCGGGCACCGGCCTTTCAGGTGGCCAGCAGCAGCGCTTGTGTATTGCACGCGCCATTGCCGTTTCGCCTGAAGTCATCCTGATGGATGAGCCATGCTCGGCGCTCGATCCGATTGCCACCGCGCGTGTGGAGGAACTGATCGACGAGTTGCGGGAAAATTACACCATCGTCATCGTCACCCACTCCATGCAGCAGGCCGCGCGCGTTTCGCAGCGCACCGCCATGTTCCATCTTGGCAATCTGGCTGAGGAAGGGCCGACGGAGAAGATGTTCACCAATCCTGATGACAAGCGCACGCAAGATTACATCACCGGCCGCTTCGGTTGAGGATTTGCCGCTGTCATGGCAACAGATGAGGGACGCATGATGAGCACTCATACGGTAACCGCCTTTGATGAAGATCTCAAAGAGATCCAGCAATTGGTGCGCGATATGGTGAACCTGGCCAGCACGATGATTGATGAGGCCACGAAAAGCCTGATTTCTACTGACAGCGCATTGGCAAAGCGGGTTGTTTCAGAAGATCTCATCATGGATGATTATCAGCGGCGGCTGGATGATCGCGCCATTGTGCTGATTGGCAAGCGTCAGCCGATGGCGCAGGATCTGCGCGCCGTTGTGGGAGCGCTACGCATGGCCGGTGATCTGGAACGGATCGGCGATCTGGCCAAAAACATCGCCAAGCGTGTCGATGCGGTTGGCAAATCCTCCATGCCGCGCGAACTGGCCCGTTCGATTGAGGATATGACCGGGCTGGTTTTGGAACAGGTGCACGGCGTTATTGAAGAATATGAGGCGCGCAACCCGGAAGGACTGGTGCGGTTGCGTGACGAAGATGAACTGATCGACGTGCGCTATACCGCCGTTTTCCGTGAATTGCTGACCTATATGATGGAAGATGCACGCAATATCACGGCTTGTACGCATTTGCTGTTTTGCGCCAAGAATCTGGAGCGGATTGGTGACCACGTCACCAATATTGCAGAAAATGCCTATTATGTGCTGACTGGTGCGCAATTGCCTGTCGAGCGTCCCAAGCAGGACGAGACCGGCATGCCTGCGCCCGTAGCCTGAGCCGGTTTCAGGAGCAGGAAATGATTGCGCCACGTATCATGGTGGTTGAGGATGAGGAGCCACTGGGCATTCTCTTGCGCTACAATCTGGAAGCGGAAGGCTATCAGGTCGAGATCATCACCCGTGGTGATGAAGCAGAATTGCGCTTGCAGGAAAATGTGCCTGATCTTTTGATCCTCGACTGGATGGTGCCGGTCATTTCGGGCATTGAATTGTGCCGGCGGCTGCGGATGCGCGAGCAAAGTGCGCGCTTGCCGGTCATCATGCTGACGGCGCGTGGTGAAGAAAGCGACCGGGTGCGCGGCCTTTCCACCGGGGCTGATGATTATCTGGTCAAGCCTTTTTCCATGCCGGAACTGGTGGCGCGGGTCAAAGCCCTGCTGCGGCGCACCAAGCCCGAGGTTTTGTCGTCCGTGCTTACGGTTGGCGATATTGTGCTCGATCGCGAGCAGCACCGTGTCTATCGTCAGGAGCTTGAGATCAGGCTTGGTCCGACCGAGTTTCGGTTGCTGGAATTTTTCATGCAAAATCCTGGCCGGGTTTTTTCGCGCGGGCAATTGCTGGACAATGTGTGGGGCGAGACAATCTATATTGATGAGCGCACGGTCGATGTGCATGTGGGCCGATTGCGCAAGGCGCTCAATCATGGGGCTATGCCCGATATTATCCGCACGGTGCGTGGTTCAGGCTATGCGATCAGGCCGGAATAAGGGCATCTCTGTACTCACAAAAATGCTCTGGTGGTTGTCACCTCACGCTTGTCAAGATACACGGACTTGCTACTAATGCCTTATATATTGAGGGATTACGCAGCCTGTTGAAAAGACTCTTTCCGCTTCTTACCTTTTTGGCCATTGCCCTGATCAGTCTGGCAATGGCGGGATTTGCCTATTTTGGCAGTCAGGAAGCGGCACGTATCAAGTTTGAGGCCATTGTTGATGATGCGATCTCGCGGATTGAAACGCGGCTGGATCTGCATCTGACCCTGTTGAAAACCACACAGGCTTTTCTCGATACACATGAAAATCGGGTCAGTCAGCCGCAATTCCAGGCTTTTATTGCGGCGCTGGACATGAAGGTGAATTTCCCGGGCCTGCGTGGTCTGGGCACTTTGCGGCTGGCGCGCACAGGCGATGAGGAGCAGATCAGGAGCCTCATCCATCAGGAACAGGGGCTGGAGCGCGAAATCTATCCTGAAACGGATCAGCAATGGCGCGCACCTGTTGTGATTTTTGAGCCGCGCAAACCGTCCAGCGACATGTTGATTGGCTATGACATGTTTTCAGACCCGATCCGTCGTCAGGCGATGGAAATGGCGATGAGCGATGACGCTCTACATGCCACAGCACCGCTCATGCTGGGTGAAAATGCCGGAGTTGACCCATTTGCGGGCTTTGTTGTTTTTGTGCGGTTGAAGAATGCCCGGCCTTTTGCCGCAACTCAAACGCCGCCTCCGCTTACCGACGGCTTTCTTTATGCCGGGTTTCGTTCTGATGAGTTGTTCAATTCGGCGCTGCTGCGTATGCCCCTGCTTCCTGTCCATGTCACCATTTATGACAGCCAGACAGGAGAAGAAAAACCGATGTTCAATTCCGCAACGCCCGCCATCACGATGGGGAACCTTGTGGATACGCGCTATATGAATGTGGCTGACCGCCAGTGGGCTTTGAAATTTGAGCCAACGGTTGCGTTTTCGCCACCATCCTCGCCTGTGATCCCTGTCATGCTTGGCCTGTTTGGGTTGTTGTCGGCTGTCGCTATTGCGCTGGTGTCCCGCTACAGGGAACGCGCCTATGATGCTGCTGAAAAACTGCATGAAACAGCCGAAAAGAGCCTTTTGGAAAAGGATTTGATGCTTCAGGAGATGAAGCACCGGATCAAGAATCTCATTTCCCGCATATTGGCGATTTCCAGACAGACGGCCTCACGGGCCGCCGATGTGAATGAGTTTTCTGAATCCTTTACCGCCCGCTTGCAGGCGATGGCCGCTTCACAGGATATGCTGACGCGCTCGCGCTGGCAAAAGGTGGATCTTATGGAGTTGCTGCGCATTGAACTGGAGCAGGTGTTTGGCAACGATCTTCAGCCGGGGCTGTTGAATGGCCCGCAGGTTTTACTCGATGAGGCTGCCACACAGGCGCTGGGCCTGACTTTTCATGAACTGGCGACCAATGCCTTGAAATATGGAAAAGCAAGCAATTCGATTGATGCGCTCAAGGTTGACTGGCGGGTGGAAGGGCAGCACCGCAAGCGGATGTTGATCTTGAACTGGCGTGAATCGGAACAGGAAAATCTTCAGAAGCCTGAAAGCATCGGCTTTGGCACCAAACTGATTGATGTCAATATCACCCGTGAACTTGGCGGGTCTATCAGCCGACGTTTTTTGCCGAGCGGCCTTCAGGTGAAAATCCGCATTCCGCTGAAATAAGCAGGCTGGCCGCTGAAACAAGAAGGCCGGCAGAGCCGACCTTCTTCTTCCGCATGATCTTATCTTAAAAAGTCTGCAACTTTTCTAAGATCAGTTGCAGCGGGCGGTGTAGATGCGGCGGGTATCGGGATCGCGATATTCGCAATAGCCATTGCGCAAATTGCGGACCAGAAGGCCCGAGCCGGCACCGACTGCCGTGCCGATAAGCGCACCCTTGGTGCCGCCGGCAATGCCGCCAATAACCGCACCGGCAGCCGCGCCAACGCCAACATCGCGTTCAGTGGTGGTGCAGCCGCTCATGGCAGCAATTGCTGCCAGCACTATGATGGTTTTATACATGGAATAGTTCCTCTCGCTTTAAAACCCTCGCCTTGTGGTGATTCACTTGCCCAATAAAATGAAACCGTCAAGGTTCTGGTGGATTGCCTTACAGGGAAAATATATTTTAGAGCCTTTTGCAGTCGGATGGAATCATGTGACAGCAAAAGGCTTTAAACGTGGTGCAAGGTGATTTTGGCTCAGGTCTCATTTTCTCCTCCTGTTGATGTTTCAAAATTGCTGGCTGGAATGACCAGCCTGTATTCCAGTTCCCCATTGTTAAGTGTTAAGAAAGCCTGACCGTTCAGGGCGGTTGGAACCACACGTTCCAGTGTGACACGCCTGAAATCTTGCGGAGATGGCAATGTGCTGCGGCATTCAAGCTGCTCATTCCACTGCAAGGTGAGGGAGATTGCCTCTGTTTTATCTTCCAGTCTGTCGATATGGGCGCGCACATGAATATGATTGCCCGATTGTGACAAGGCCCCGCGTGAAAGCGAGTTGACAACCAGTTCATGCACGGCAAGTCCGATATGAAGGGCTGCGTTGGGGCTTAGATAAGGATTGGCCCCCTCAAAATGAAATATATCGTCATTATTGGTGGGGGTATAGCCAAGCTGGCCTTTGATGAGTTCTTTCAGGCCCGCACCGCGCCAGTTTGAGGATGTGACAATATCCTGTGAGGCGGAAAGCGATTGCAGCCGCCCCTGAAAACTGGTCAGAAACCCCGATATGGTGCTGGCATGGCGTCCGGTCTGGCTGGCGATGCTTTGAATGATGGCCAGAAGATTTTTGGACCGGTGGCTGACTTCGCGCAGCAGGGCGCGCAGGCTTTGCTCACGGCGTTTGCGCTCTGTTATTTCAATCTTGGTGGTGATCACCCCCCGCACAGTGCCATTTTCATGGCGGTCCGGGTCGATCCAGATTTCAAACCAGCGCAATTCATCCTGGTCGGGCGCATTGATCTCAAAGCGATGGTGGCTGCCATTGGCGATGGCGTCTTCGCGGGCTGCGATGATGCGCGACGTCTGTGAGGGGGGCAGGATGGTGTTGTCGGCATGGCCCTGCATCCAGGGGGCGGCCATGTTGCGGGCCCATACTGTTCGCAGGTTTTTATCCTGATACAGAACCGACACACCTGCATTGCGCAGAGCATGCAGCAAGGCTTTGCCAAGTTGCGAATCGTCATGCAAGGAGGGATCGATGATTTCCTCGTCGGGGTCAGGAGGTTTTATGGGGCCGTTTATTGAACCCATTGCTTGCTCTCTTGAGACTGGTTCCGATCAGTTTGTCCACATGCTGTCCGTCGGCTGATGTCTTTTAAAAGACATCAGCCGACGGGAACTGGAAATCGGTTGAGGGGAACGGTTTCCAGTTTGGCGCAAACCGGCATGTTTAAACGCGACGAAAAAGACCGACCACCAGTGAGATGATCAGGAAGGCCAGAAAGATGAAGAACAAAATCTTGGCTATTCCTGCCGAAGCGCCGGCAATTCCTCCAAAACCGAGTGCGCCAGCGATAATCGCCACCACAAGAAACACCAGCGTCCAGTAAAGCATTGACCGATCTCCTCATTTTATCTGCTACTGCCTTCTGAACGTCCTATGGGCGATGATGGTTCCCGTATCTTTTTAAAAATCAGGCTGTGATCTTGGCCTGATGGTTGAAAAACAAAGCCTGACTGATGAGTGCTTTGACCATGTCCGGATTAAAAGGCTTGGTGACAAGGAAGGCTGGCTCGGGGCGTTCGCCCGTCAAAAGGCGCTCCGGAAAGGCTGTGATGAAGATGACCGGCACCGGTGTGAGGGATAAGATCTCATTGACGGCATCAATACCGGAACTGTTATCGGCAAGCTGAATATCGGCCAGCACCATATGCGGTTGTGTTTTGGCAAATAATGCCACGGCCTCATCATGCGTGCGGGCAATGCCGACCGCCCGGTGGCCCAGACTTTCCACCATTTCCTCTATATCCATGGCAATCAGCGGCTCATCTTCGATAATGAGAATGTCAGTTGCAACCTGACGCGAAATTTCACGGCTGGCTTCAGAAAGCAGGCGGGTAAATTCTGTTTCATCCACATCGAGAATTTCAGCCGCCTGCTTTTCATCAAAGCCTTCAACGGCAACCAGTAAAAATGCCTGTCGCGGGCGTGGCGCCAATGTGTTGAGATTGGCGGCAGCATGTTTTTCCCAATCTGGCGCTGCCGTTTCCTCTTGCGGAATACGGATGGCTACAGAGGTGAACATGCGCGTAAAAATCTTGTAGAGCGCAATGCGATCACTGGAGGCTTTTGGAAAAATACTGGTATCGGCAATAATTGCTTCCAGCATTGCAGCAACCAGTGCATCACCACTTTCTTGCGAGCCGGAAACAGCGCGTGAGAAGCGACGAAGAAAAGGCAGGTGGGGGGCAATTGTCGTGGATAGACTCACAGTTTACGTCTCCCTCATCATGACGTGATGTATGAAAAGCCAAGGCAGGATTTTTCCAGATTTTGTCTTTATTTCCAGATTTTGTCGGGGCTTCAGGTCCAGAATGCACCAGAAAGTAAAAAGTTCCGGGCAAGGTGGAACAAAATTGATCGGGAAACGTTGGCGGCCAGATCAATCGAATATTAGGGGAGCGCTCACTTTAGTTTCACCCATAAAAGGCGGGCTGTTTTTACCCGTAGTGGAAAAGACGGGCGATAATGGAAAAGACGGGTGAGCAGGCAGGGTCAGGCAAAGAATGAACAGATCGAGTAGTAAGGATACAGGAACCGGAACCTTGGAAGATGTAAACGGCAGTTCTGGTCGAAATGCGGACCCTTTAGGGCCTAATTCCGAAATTGGCCGCAAACTGCGGCAATATTACGAGGATCTGGTGCAAGAGGATGTGCCCGATCGGTTTACACAATTGCTAAGCCAGCTTTCAAATGTTGAAGCCAAGCAGGATAAGGACTGATGAATGGCCGTATCTGAGAGCTTCAAGAGCGATCTTTTAAAGACAATTCCCAGCTTGCGGGCTTTTGCCGTTTCCTTGTCGCAAAATGTCGACAGAGCCGATGATCTGGTTCAGGAAACGCTGGTCAAGGCATGGGACAAGCATGAAAGCTTTCAACCGGGCACCAATCTCAAGGCCTGGTTGTTCACTATCTTGCGTAATGAATTTTACTCCCAGTTGCGCAAGCGCAGCCGCGAAGTTCAAGATAGCGAGGGGGTGATGACGGCGCGCCTGGCGGTGCACCCGGCCCAGCATGACCAGCTTGATTTCAAGGATTTTCGCAAGGCGCTGGAGCAATTGCCCGAAGATCAGCGTGAGGCGATCGTGCTGATTGGCGCGTCCGGTTTTTCCTATGAGGAAGCGGCCGAAATCTGCGGCTGCGCTGTCGGTACCATCAAGAGCCGGGTCAGCCGGGCCCGCACACGGCTTTTGTCGCTGTTGCAGATTTCAGGTGAGGAAGATTTCGGTCCCGACGCAATTTCAACGCAGATCATGACAGCAAGTGTTGATTGAAACAGGTGCGATAATTGGAACCTTGCCGCTCAAACAGCGTTATCATGTCATTGAAATAAAATGAAACAAGGAGCCGATCATGGCTGCAACTCCCAAATCCACGACTGAGCCCAAGAGCACTGCCGATCTTGAAGCTGACATTGCACAGTTGAAGGCTGATATTGAAAATCTGTCAAAGCAGCTTTCTGAAGCTGGCCAGAAAAGTTATGATTCTGCCAGCAAGGTTGCAGCAAAAGGCGTCGAGCATTTGCGTGCACAAGGTGAAGCGGCCATGGAAAGCATAAAGGGCAATGCGCAGGATTTTGAGGAGCAGATGCTGGTCACTATTCGTGAAAAGCCGGTGACTTCACTTGCCGTGGCGGCAGGGCTGGGCTTTCTCATCGGCCTTGTGTCGCGTCGCTGATTGCGCACTGCCATGCAGGCTTTGATATCCTTGATGGCCGGAATTGTTTCGGGTGAAACAACAGCGGCAATGCGCCGGGCAAAATGCGCAGCCATTGCCTATGTCATGGCCGGGCTTGTCGCTTTATGCGGCCTCGGATTTTTGATTGCCGCACTTTATATCTGGACAGCCTCACACTATGGCGCGCTGAAAACGACGATCGGCTTCGGGGTCGGCTCTCTTGTTCTGGCGGGGCTGATCCTTCTTGTGTTTCGCATTCTGATCAATGTGCGGACCCGTCAGCGGCGGGAACGACAGCGCAAGGCTGATATGGCTGCATTCGGGGCTTCTGCAGCACTTGCTGCCTTGCCGCTGCTTCCGGCTTTGCTGCGCAGCCGTGGCGGGGCAGGCTTGCTGGCCGGCCCGGCGCTGGCCTTGCTGGCCTATGCCATTTATCGTGAAAACAAGACGCCGCAGGGTTCTGATCCCCGTGGTTCTGGCCCCCATGATTTTGATTCTGGGCCGCAATGAGGATGATTGACGTGAGCGCAGAGCTTTCAGACATTGAATTTGAAGATCATGGCTCCAAGGGGCGCTATGTGTTGCGCGGACCGGATGGGGCAGAGGCTGAACTGACCTTTACCAGTGCCGGAGACAACCAGATCATCATTGACCATACCGGCGTGCCGGATGCTTTTCGCGGGCAGGGGGCGGGATTGCGGCTGCTCACCCGTGCGGTGGAGGATGCGCGGGCGGCAGGACGAAAGATCATTCCCTTGTGTCCGTTTGCGGCGGCGCAATTTCGTCGCCATCCTGAATGGGCGGATATCTTGAAGTCGTAAGAGAAAAGTCGCTGTAAATTTCGCACGGTTTCTTAAATGTTGGGAGGTAGGTTTCTGCTCTGAGTGACAGGGTGGTCAAGAAACATGGAGTGTGAACGGGTGCGTTTTTTCTGCGCCATGATGGTTGACCGGCACAGCAAGGCCGGTATGCGCGCAACACCTTGCAAAGGATCTGTTTGCGCTGACCCTGCAGGGAATAGCCCGTAATGGCTGCCATTCCGCTGATAGAAGAAACCAGTGGCGGGCCCGCTGGCGCGCTGGTCTCCAGCCTGGCCGGGCTGGCCAGAGAGGGGGCGGATCCCGCCCAGCTTGAACTTCTGGCCGGTACACGGCCACAGCGGACCCTTGCCATTTATCCGGCCATGGCAGGTTTTGAACTTGTCGAGGAGCTCGATTATCTGGGAGCGCGGGCAATCGAGCCGAATGTGTTTTTCAACCCACGGTTTCTGGCGCCTGCCATGGCGCGTCTGGATGAGCGTGAGGTGCGGCTGGCCGTAATCCGCGACGGTGATGATTATCGCTCACGCCTGCGCCTTTCCATGCCGTTTTCCATTGCAAGGCCCAGCATTCCGCTCGGCGTTCCTGTCATCCGCACCTGGTCGAACCCGTTTGGGCCCGTGGGCACGCCGCTGGTCGATCATGATGATCCGCTGGGCGTTTTAGAAGATTTGTTTGCGATTCTGGCGCGCCCGCATCTGCGCTTGCCGAAGGTTTTGGTGGTGCCCGATATGCGCCTGAACGGGCCAATGGCCAAAGCCCTGCAATCGACTGCGGAAGCGCTGCAACTGACATTGCTGATGACAGATCAGGTTGAACGCCCGGTTTTGAACAGTGAACTGGATGGTGAATCCTATCTGAAATCCTCCCTTAGCTCGCATCATGTTCGTGAGTTTCGCCGCCTGCGTCGTCGGCTGGAAGAGCAGGGAACTGTATTGCATGATGTGGCGCGCACCCCCGATGAGGTGCGCCCTGCCATGGAAGGCTTTCTTGTGCTTGAGGCAGCGGGCTGGAAGGGGCGCAAGGGCACGGCCATGATGGTCGACCGCTATCAGGCCGCTTTTGCACGTGAGGCCGTTCACAAGCTTGCTGAGCGGGATATGTGCCGGGTGCACACGCTCAAGCTCGATGGGCGCACTATTGCCAGTCTTGTCGTCTTTGTGGAGCAGGGCGTCGCCTATACGTGGAAGACGGCTTATGATGAGAGGCTGGCGGCTTTTTCGCCCGGGACATTGTTGATGCTGGAGGTGACGCGCCAGCATCTGGACGATCCAAACATTGAATTTACCGATTCTTGCGCTGTCCCTGACCATCCGGTGATGAGCCGCCTGTGGACGGAACGGCGGCGCATGGGCACCCTTATCATCGGCCTGACGCCTTCGGCGGATCGGGCCGCGCGGCAGGCGGCAGCACAGATGCATCTTTACCGCGAAGCGCGCAATGTCATGCGGGGCTTGCGCAACAGGGCGCGTCGATGGATACGCATTTCCGGGTGAGGGCCCGGATCATCTTTTGTCCGAGACAGGCTAGATGGTACCTCCTCCCGGACTCGAACCGGGACGCTTTCGCAAAGCATTTTGAGTGCTTCGTGTCTACCAATTCCACCAAGGAGGCATCAGCATGGACCCTTTACAGACCTTGACGGGGTTTCGTCAATGGAAACCTTTGCTCAAAGCTGGTTACTTTCAGCCGCCATTATGATAGCTGCTCTGGAGCGTCGTGTATCTGATTGGACGCATTGTTCTAAACCTCACACAATCTGAGGACAGCCTTCATGCTTCGTGGACTTTACGACTGGACCTTGTCGCTTGCGGCACGGAAATCAGCCGAATGGTGGCTGGTTTTTATTGCCTTTGTGGAAAGTTCGGTTTTTCTGGTTCCTGCCGATGTGCTGTATCTGCCGATGGCGCTTTCCCGGCCCGATCGCGCCTATCGCTATGCGCTGGTGGCAACAATTGCCTCGGTTCTGGGCGGTATCGCTGGCTGGTTTTTAGGCCATTATGCTTATGAGGCGCTGGCCAGGCCGGTGCTGGAATTTTACGGCAAATATGACCAGTTTGAAGAACTGCGCCTGTCTTCGGGCATTGGCTTTATCGTTTTGATGCTGATCACATCCGGCCTTGCGCATCTGCCGCCAATCAAGGTGGTGACAATCCTGTCAGGCGTTATCGGGGTCAATCTTTTCCTGTTTATCGTGCTTGCTGTCGTGGCGCGCGGCGCCCGCTTTTTCTTTCTGGCATGGCTGTTGCGTCGCTATGGCGAACCGATCCGTGAATTTATCGAAAAGCGCCTTGGCATGATTGCGGCAGCAGGTGCATGTGCGCTGATATTGCTTTATGTTCTGATCCGATATTTTCACTGAATCGACGGAAAACGGCCTGATGATCAACGCACAATTGGCGAACCGCCGTCTTTTCTACACGGCTCTTTTTCTTGCGCTGGCCATGGCCGCAACCGTTGGAACTGCACTCGGCTTTCAGCATATTGGCGGCTATATTCCCTGCAAGCTGTGCTATGAGCAGCGCACCCCTTATTATATCGGCGCGCCTTTGATGCTGCTGGCGGCTTTGAGCGCATGGCTGCAATTGCCCACATGGATTACACGTCTGCTTCTGGTCGCTGGTGGGGCGTTGATGGTCTATGGGCTTTATCTTGGCGCCTATCATGCAGGCGTTGAATGGAGCTGGTGGCAGGGGCCAGCCGATTGCGGCAATGTCGGTGTGGTGGTTGATACAGGGGGCCGAGGGGTTCTGGACGCGCTGGACCAGTTTGTGCCGCCTGCCTGCGACAAGGCCGCCCTGCGCATTCTGGGCCTGTCGATGGCCGGTTGGAATGCAATTGCCAGCCTGATACTTGCCGGTGTGGCGTTCCGGGGCGCTTTTGCGCGCAGCATGTGATGGGACTGGTTTTGAGGATGACACAATGATGGAAGCCCGCGAAATGAAAGACCGGCTGATTGTCGGCCTTGATGTGCCAACGGTGGCGCAGGCTGAACAGGTCGTGCGCGAGCTTGACGGCGTGGTTTCCTTCTACAAGATCGGTTATCAGCTTGCCTTTGCTGGCGGGCTGGATTTTGCGCGTGAGCTTGCCGCTTCCGGGACCAATGTGTTTCTCGACATGAAGCTGCTCGATATCGACAACACCATTTCAGGTGCGGTGGAAAACATTGTGCGCATGGGCGTTTCGATGCTCACGCTGCACGCTTACCCCAAGGCGATGCGGGCAGCCGTTGAGGCCGCACGTGGCAGTGATTTGTGTCTGCTGGGGGTAACTGTTTTGACCTCCATGGATGAGCACGATCTAGGCGAGGCCGGCTATGAGCTTAATCCGCATGAACTGGTGGTGCGCCGTGCTGAACAGGCGCTTCAGGCGGGCATGGGCGGCATTGTCTGTTCGGCGCAGGAAACCGAGGCTGTGCGGCGCATTGTCGGCCCCCATATGGCGATTGTGACGCCCGGTATCCGGCTGGCAGGTGCAGAGCGTGGCGACCAGAAGCGGGTTGTGACCCCGCGTGACGCCATCCGCAACGGTTCCAGCCATCTGGTTGTGGCGCGTCCCATTATAGGTGCCGCTGACAGGCGCACAGCCGCTCAAGCCATTCTTGAAGATATGCGCTCGGCCTGAGGCTGAGGGATCAACGGAAGGAAAGACGATCATGGCCAAGGGATACTGGATTGCGCGCGTCGATATTCGTGATCCTGAAAATTACAAGGATTATGTGGCGGCCGCTAAAATTGCATTTGAACGCTATGGCGCAAAATTTCTTGCTCGTGGCGGCGATCATGAGGTGGCGGAAGGCCCGGGCCGGGCGCGCAATGTCATCATAGAGTTTGAATCGCTGGCTGTTGCAAAAGAATGCTATCATTCGCCCGAATATCAGATTGCTGCCGCGATTCGCCAAAAGGTGGCTGATGGCGAGATCGTGCTGGTCGAGGGCGCCTGATTCTTTTAACGCTATAAAAAACGCCGCAATCCGGTTTGGATTGCGGCGTTTTTGTTTCAGACTCTGTTGCGTTTACAAAATAAAGCGCGACAGGTCGGTGTTGCGCGACAGATCGCCAACATGCTTTTGCACATAGGCCGCATCGATGGTGATGGAACTGCCATCACGGTCGGGCGCATCGAAGGAAATTTCGTCAAGTACCCGCTCCATCACTGTTTGCAGGCGGCGCGCGCCAATATTTTCAACGCTGGCATTGAGGTCCACGGCAATGCCGGCCAATGCGTCAATGGCGTCATCGGTAAATTCAAGTGTCACGCCTTCCGTGCCCATCAGCGCCACATATTGCTTGATGAGGCTGGCTTCGGTTTCGGTCAGAATGCGAACGAAATCCTCTTTTTCCAGCGCCCGCAATTCCACGCGGATCGGCAGGCGGCCCTGCAATTCAGGTAACAGGTCCGAGGGCTTGGCGACATGGAACGCGCCGGAGGCGATGAAAAGAATATGGTCGGTCTTGACCGGCCCGTATTTGGTCGCCACGGTTGTGCCCTCCACCAGCGGCAGCAGGTCACGCTGCACACCTTCGCGCGAGGGGCCGCCGGATATGTCGGAGCGAGCAGCGATCTTGTCGATCTCATCGAGAAAGACAATGCCGTCATTTGCAGCCGATTCCAGCGCACGGCGCACCACCTCATCCTGATCGAGCAATTTGTCGGATTCATCGGCGATGAGCAGGGCGTAGGATTCTTTTACCGTTGTCTTGCGCGTTTTGGTGCGCTGGCCACCCATGGCTTTTGAGAACATGTCATTGAGGTTGAGCACACCGATATTGGCCCCCGGCATCCCCGGAATTTCAAATCCCGGCATGCCACCGGCCCCGCTGTCAGCCACTTCGATCTCGATTTCCTTGTCGTCGAGTTCGCCCTCGCGCAGCTTCTTGCGGAAGCTGTCACGGGTGGCGGGTGAGGCGGTTTTGCCAACCAGCGCTTCCAGAACGCGCTCTTCGGCATTGAGATGGGCGCGCGCCTTCACATCCTCGCGCATTTTTTCGCGGATCAGCACAATGGCGGCCTCAACCAGATCGCGCACAATCTGCTCCACATCGCGGCCGACATAGCCGACCTCGGTGAATTTGGTGGCTTCGACCTTGACGAAGGGGGCTTGCGCCAGCCGGGCCAGACGGCGTGAAATCTCGGTCTTGCCAACGCCGGTGGGGCCGATCATCAAAATGTTCTTAGGGGTCACTTCTTCGCGCATCTGGCCGTCAAGCTGCTGGCGGCGCCAGCGGTTGCGCAGCGCAATGGCGACAGCGCGCTTGGCTTCTTTCTGGCCGATGATGAAACGATCAAGTTCGGAGACGATCTCGCGAGGGGAAAAATTGCTCATGGGATTATACTCGTGAAACGGCGGGTGTGGCTTATGTATGGGCTGGCAGCCCGCATACAAGGGCGGCGGATCGATGGCTCACAGGCCAGCCTGCCAGTCTTTGACCCAATCGAGCGGTGAGATCAGCATCAGCACGTTCAGGCTCAGATTATCGCGGATGAGATAGCCCACCCCCAATTCAAAAAGGATCGCCAGCGCAATTGTCAGCCGCACAGGCAGGCGGGCAGCCAGAAAAAAGCCGAACGCCATGAACAGCGTGTCGAAGGTGGAATTGAGGATGCTGTCGCCGAAATAATCCAGCGAGATCGTGGCCTCGCGATAGCGGTTGATGATGACCGGGCTGTTTTCCAGAATCTCCCATGCAGCTTCCAGTGCAATGGCGAAGGAAAGCCGCGTCCATAGGGTTGAATTGCGCAGCAGCGCCCAAAACAGCAGGTAAAATAAAAAGCCGTGAATGATGTGTGAAAACGTGTACCAGTCACTGATATGCTGGGAATTTTCCGAGCTTATCACCACGTCATGCCACAACTTGATGGCGCCGCATTTGCAGATCCAGATATGGCCCATAAGGCGCAGGATCAGGGCCTGCAGGCTGACCAGAAGGGCGGCTGCCAGCACGCCCGTTTTCCAGTTCAGGCCCCAGGCCGGGCGGGTATGGGCTGCCATTTCAGGCTGCATCAAGGGTTTCGATCACAAAATTATGGTTGGTATAGACGCAGATGTCAGCGGCGATCTCCATGGCCTTGCGGGCAATGTCTTCGGCGCTTTTATCCGTGTCGATCAGGGCGCGCGCTGCCGCCAGCGCATAATTGCCGCCTGAGCCGATTGCCATCACGCCCTGTTCAGGCTCCAGCACATCGCCGGTGCCGGTCAGCGCCAGTGAAGTGCTCTTGTCGGCAACCAGCATCATGGCTTCGAGCCGCCGCAAATAACGGTCGGTGCGCCAGTCCTTGGCCAGTTCCACACAGGCGCGTGTCAATTGTTCAGGATATTGTTCCAGCTTGGCTTCCAGCCGTTCCATGAGGGTAAAGGCATCGGCGGTGGCCCCGGCAAAACCGGCAATGACATTGCCGTCCTTGCCGATACGGCGCACTTTTTTGGCATTGCCCTTCATGATGGTCTGGCCCAGGCTGACCTGTCCGTCTCCGGCAATGACCACCTTGCCGCCTTTGCGCACAGTGATGATGGTCGTGGCGTGCATGGTCAGTTGATTTGACATAGGATGCTCCGATATTGCGCCGGACTTTACAGAAAGCGGGCGGCGCATGACGAGATGTGTTTTTGCATATTTATGTCGTCATGGTTCGATTGCAAACACTGCTTTGCCAACTGGCAATCTCAGCATCATGCTGCTAGAAGACAAGCGTTTTTAAAGATTGCCTTTTGAGTATGGGAAAAGGTTTCATGGTCGAACGCTCCGCCGAAGTCAGCCGCATGACAAAAGAGACCGAAATTACGGTCTCTCTTCATATTGATGGCACCGGTAAATCCGACATTGCCACAGGCGTTGGCTTTTTTGACCATATGCTCGATCAATTGTCGCGCCATTCGCTGATTGACATGAATGTGCGGGCCAAGGGCGATCTGCATTTTGACGATCACCACACGGTGGAAGATACCGGCATTGTCATCGGTCAGGCGCTGGCAAAAGCGCTGGGCGAACGCCGTGGCATCATGCGCTATGCCTCGCTTGATCTGGCCATGGATGAGGCGCTGACCAGTGTGGCGCTTGATGTTTCAGGACGGCCGTTTCTTGTCTGGAATGTCGAGTTTTCCGCCCCGAAAATCGGCACATTCGATACCGAGCTTGTGCGTGAGTTCTTTCAGGCGCTGGCGCAACATGCGGGCATTACCTTGCATGTCACCAACCGTTATGGTGCCAATAACCATCACATTGCCGAAACCTGTTTCAAGGCGGTGGCGCGGGCCTTGCGGGCGGCAACCGAGCCTGATCCGCGCCAGCCTGACGCCATTCCCTCCACCAAGGGGTCACTGAAAGGGTGAGCATGGCAAGCCATGTCGTGATGCTGCCGCCACTGGCAAACCCGACGGACAGGGCCGAACGGGCCGTGCTGGTGCGCGATGGTTTTGCATGGGTAGCGTTTTTTCTGCCCTTGCTGTGGTTGCTGTGGCACCGGCTATGGGGAGAGGCTTTTGTTGCCGTGCTGCTTTTTTGTGGCTTTCTTCTTCTGGGGCCGGTCGGGTCATTGCTTGCCTTTCTTGTCGGGCTTTATGTCGGGCTGGAAGGGCAGGCGATGCGCATTGCCGCCTTGCGCCGTCGTGGCTACCGGCAATGGGGCGTGGTTGAAGGTGCAAACCTTGATGACGCCCATATGCGTTATGCCTATGCGGCATTTGATGAGTGGTTGGAACCGGAACCGGAGCCGGTGATTGGCATGGCCCCTGTAGAAACGGCCAGGCAGCATGTGATGGAGCCCGCGCCTTCGCTCGGTCTTGTCTCCTACGGCAGAAGCTGACATGCGTGTTGCCATTATCGACTATGGATCAGGCAATCTGCGCTCGGTGAGCAAGGCTTTTGAGCGGGCAGCGCGTGAAAGTGGCATTGATGCCGATATTGAACTGACTGCGGATGCACAGCGTGTGCGCAGGGCCGATCGGATCGTGCTGCCGGGTGTCGGAGCTTATGCCGACTGCGTTGCCAGCTTGCGTGCTGTCGAGGGCATGTGGGAGACCTTGAATGAGGTTGTGATTTCGCGTGGGCTGCCCTTTCTCGGCATTTGTGTGGGCATGCAACTCATGTCGGAACGCGGGCTGGAAAAGTCGGTCACGCAAGGTCTGGGCTGGATTTCGGGTGTGGTGGAAGAAATGTCACCTGCCGATCCTGCCTTGAAAATTCCGCAGATCGGCTGGAACACGATTGAGCTGAAACGCAACCATTCGCTATTTTCCGGCATTGCCACCGGGCAGCAGGGCCTTCATGCCTATTTTGTCCATTCCTATCATCTTCACGTTGAAAAACCTGAACAGCTCCTTGCGGTGACGGATTATGGCGGGCCGGTAACAGCAGCGGTTGCGCGCGATAATCTTGTCGGAACCCAGTTTCATCCCGAAAAAAGCCAGCGGCTGGGCCTTGCCCTTATTGCCAATTTCTTGAAGTGGAAGCCATGATCCTTTTTCCTGCTATCGACCTCAAGGATGGCCAGTGTGTTCGTTTGAAACTGGGTGATATGGCGCAGGCAACCGTCTATAGCGACGATCCTGCCGCGCAGGCTCGTGCTTTCGAAGAGCAGGGGTTTGAATGGCTGCATGTGGTTGATCTCAATGGCGCTTTTGAGGGGCAAAGCGTCAATGGTGTGGCGGTTGAGGCGATTTTGAAAGCCACCCGAAATCCGGTGCAGCTTGGCGGCGGTATTCGCTCGCTTGCCCATATTGAAGCCTGGCTGGAAAAGGGGCTGGCCCGCGTCATCTTAGGGACGGTGGCGGTGCGCGAGCCGGAACTGGTCAAGCAGGCCTGCAAGGCGTTTCCAGGCCAAGTGGCGGTCGGCATCGATGCGCGTGGCGGCAAGGTGGCGGTTGAAGGCTGGGCGCAAGCCTCGGAACTGGGTGTCATCGAGCTTGCCAAAGAATTTGAGGGCGTGGGCGTTGCAGCCATTATCTATACAGATATCGACCGCGATGGCATTCTGGCCGGGATCAACTGGGCATCGACCATTGAACTTGCCGATGCGGTTTCCATTCCGGTGATTGCATCGGGGGGGCTTGCCTCGATGGCCGATATTGAACGGTTGACCATGCCTGATGCGGCAAGACTGGAAGGGGCTATTTCGGGGCGTGCGCTTTATGACGGGCGCATTGATGCGGCAGAGGCGCTGGCAATTTTACGCAAAGCTCATGGCTGATTGGCACAATTGAAACAGGAAGTCATTTTATGACCCTCAAAGCCCGTATTATTCCCTGTCTGGATGTTAAAAATGGCCGCGTGGTCAAGGGCGTCAATTTTGTTGATCTGGTCGATGCTGGTGATCCGGTCGAGGCAGCACGCGCCTATGACGCTGCCGGCGCCGACGAAATCTGCTTTCTCGACATCACCGCTTCTTCTGAAAATCGAGATACGATTTTTGATGTGGTGGCGCGGGCTGCCGAGCATTGTTTCGTGCCGCTGACAGTGGGTGGCGGCGTGCGGCAAGTGGCTGATATTCGCAAATTATTGCTGGCAGGCGCCGATAAGGTGTCGATCAATACGGCAGCGGTCAAAAACCCGGATTTTGTGGCGCAAGCGGCAGACAAGTTTGGCAATCAGTGCATTGTCGTGGCCATTGACGCCAAGAAGGTCAGCAGCGAAAATGAGGTGGATCGCTGGGAAATCTTTACCCATGGCGGGCGCGAAAGAACCGGCATTGATGCCATTGAATTTGCCCGCAAGGTGGTTGATCTGGGGGCGGGTGAAATCCTGCTCACCTCCATGGATCGCGACGGCACCAAGGCTGGCTATGATGTGGCGCTGACGCGGGCCGTGGCTGACGCGGTGCGGGCGCCGGTCATTGCCTCGGGCGGTGTGGGCACGCTTGATCATCTGGTGGAAGGCATTCGCGATGGCCATGCGGCAGCGGTTCTTGCCGCGTCGATTTTCCATTTTGGCACCTATACGATTGCAGAGGCCAAGGCCTGTCTGGCGGCAGCGGGTATTCCGGTTCGTCTGGACTCTGATCCAGATCAGACTTAAATCGCGCCATGACCCATTTTACGCTTTCTGATCTTGAAAACATAATTGGCGAACGGGCGCGCTCTGGCGATCCGTCCTCCTGGACAGCCCAATTGTTTGCCAAAGGCATGGACAAGGCCGCCCAGAAATTGGGGGAAGAAGCGGTTGAAACGATGATTGCCGCAGTCAAAGGCGACACTCAGGGCATTGTTTCTGAAAGCGCGGATCTTCTCTATCATTGGCTTGTTGTGCTCAATCTTGGCGGTGTCTCGCTCAATGAGGTTCTGGCGGAGCTTGAGCGGCGTACAGGCCAGTCTGGTGTTGCTGAAAAAGCATCCCGCAGCCAGCCAGGCTGACGCGAGGGTAAAATATAATGGATCAGCTTGCCCCGAGCGCACAATATTCACCCTATCTGTTCTTTTCGGCGCAGGAGTGGTCAAAATTCCGCGCTGATACACCGCTGACCCTGACCAGCACCGAAGTCGATCATCTGCGCTCGCTTAATGACCCGGTTGATCTGGATGAGGTGCGCCGCATTTACCTGTCGATGTCACGACTGCTGTCTGCCCATGTCGAGGCCAGCCAGCTTCTGTCGGCACAAAGGCGGATTTTCTTCAATGGCAAGTCGGCGACGAAAACGCCTTTCATCATCGGTCTGGCCGGTTCGGTTGCGGTGGGAAAATCAACGACGGCACGCGTTTTGAAGGATCTTCTGGCCCGCTGGCCGTCCAGCCCCAAGGTTGATCTCATCACGACGGATGGCTTTTTGCTGCCCAATGAGGTGCTGCATCGTGAAAATCTGATGGAGCGCAAGGGCTTTCCTGAAAGCTATGATGTGGGGGCGCTGTTGCGCTTTTTGTCGGCGATCAAATCAGGTGAAAAGAATGTTCAGGCCCCGGTCTATTCACATCTGACCTATGATGTGGTTCCCGATTCCTTCATCACCATTGACCGGCCGGATATTCTGATTTTTGAAGGCTTGAATGTGTTGCAAACACGCAGCCTGCCGCCGGATGGCAAATTCGTGCCCTTCCTGTCTGATTTTTTTGATTTTTCGATCTATATCGATGCGGATGAAAGGCTGGTTCACGACTGGTATGTCGCCCGTTTCATGCGGTTGCGTGAAACGGCTTTTCGCAATCCGCAATCCTTCTTCCATCGTTACTCGCAGCTTACTAAAGGAGAAGCGCAAGCGATTGCCGAAGGCTTGTGGGCAAACATCAATCTGAAGAATCTGCGTGAAAATATCCTGCCGACACGGCCACGTGCCGATCTGATCTTGCGCAAAGGGGCCGACCATATGGTCGAGGAAGTGGCGCTCCGCAAGCTTTGAAAAGAGAAGTGCGGTCCTGGGGTCGTTGCATTTTGCCGTCAGACGATTGCGTCTGACGGCAAGAAAATCAAGATTCGAGATCGGGAATGCGCAATACCTGACCGGGATAGATCTTGTCCGGATGGGTCAGCATCGGCTTGTTGGCCTCGAAAATGACGGTGTATTTTGAAGCCTTGCCGTAATGTGCCGCAGCAATCTTTGAAAGATTGTCACCCTTCTTGACGGTGTAGAAAACGGCTTCCTTGGCGGCAGCGTCAGAGGTGGCTTTCAATTCGTCGGCCTGCACCTTGGAGACGCCAAGTGTATTGCCGACCGCAATGATGGCCTTTTCAAGTGCCGACTGATCTGCGACCTCACCCTTGAGCACGGCAGTGTCGCCATCAATCTCGACCACAACCTTGTCGGTGCCCAGCTTGTGGGAATCGAGCTCTTTTTTCAGGGCGTCTGCATCCGGGGTCTCATCATCGCCAAAGCCAAGCTTTGCACCCACATTCTTTACGAAGTCAAAAATGCCCATAAAACTCTCCTTGTTGTTCGGCAATGATACGCTTCAACTTAGATGAAGAAAATGGAAGGGGACAGGGTTTTGTCAATCATTGTCGATGCGCCCCCGTAATTTCTTGATGGCAGAGCGCCCGGCCTTGGCTTTCAGCCGCCGTTCGATCGAGCCTTTGGTGGGTCTGGTCTTTTTGCGCGGTGCGGGCGGTGGTTCTGCAGCTTTGGCAACAAGCTCTGTCAGCCGCTGGCGGGCGTCAGCGCGATTTTGTTCCTGAGTGCGAAAGCGCGCCGCTTCAATGAGGATGACGCCTTCCTTGCTGGCGCGCTGGCCGGCCAGTTTGATGGCGCGCTCCTTCACATATTGGGAAAGGCCGCGGGCATTGGCAGCATCGAAGCGCAACTGGACGGCGGTGGCCACCTTGTTGACATTCTGGCCGCCCGGACCGGAAGCGCGGATAAAAGCTTCTTCAAGCTCATCGGAATAGATGGTGGTTTGCCTGTCGATGATGATGTTGTCTTCTGTGCTCATCAGCCAGTCATGCCGTCTGACGCACAAAAAGAAAAGGCCCGGCTGAGCCGGGCCTTTGAAAGGGCGCTCTATTGTGCAGTCTGTTGCAGATGTGGAGCGGCATCTTTGACTGCGGCATCGACATGGGCTTCAAATATGCTGAAATTCTTGATGAACATGCCAACCAGCCTGGCCGCCTGTCGATCATAGGCTTGCTTGTCGGCCCAGGTTGAGCGCGGGTCGAGGATGGATTGCTCGACACCGGGCACCGACATGGGCACTTCAAAGCCAAAATTCGGATCAGTACGGAACTTGGCCTGTTTGAGCGAGCCATCGAGGGCCGCACTTAAAAGAGCGCGGGTGGCCTTGATTGGCATGCGGCTGCCAATACCATAAGCGCCACCGGTCCAGCCGGTATTGACCAGCCAGCAATCAACCTTGTGTTCGGCAATCAGTTTGCGCAGCAGATTGCCATATTCGGATGGGTGGCGTGGCATGAAGGGCGCACCAAAACAGTTGGAGAAGGTTGCTTCCGGCTCGGTCACGCCGCGCTCGGTGCCAGCCACCTTGGCCGTATATCCTGAAAGAAAATGGTACATGGCCTGTGCCGGGGTTAGCTTTGCAATTGGTGGCATGACGCCAAAGGCATCGGCGGTGAGCATGATGATGTTTTTGGGATGGCTGGCGCAGCCGGTTGCGCTGGCGTTGGGAATGAAGTCGAGCGGATAGGCGCAACGTGTGTTTTCAGTGCGTGAGCCATCGTCAAAATCAGGCACACGCTTGTCATCGAGCACGACATTTTCCAGCACCGTTCCAAAACGGCGGGTGGTGGCAAAGATTTCCGGCTCAGCCTCAGCCGAAAGGCGGATGGTTTTGGCGTAGCAGCCACCCTCGAAGTTGAAAATGCCTTCCGGCCCCCAGCCATGCTCATCATCACCGATAAGGGTGCGCTTTGGATCGGCTGAAAGCGTGGTCTTGCCGGTTCCTGAAAGACCGAAAAAGACTGCTGACTCCCCATTGGGGCCTTCATTGGCCGAGCAGTGCATGGGCATGACGCCCTTGGCGGGCAGAATGTAATTAAGCGCGGTAAACACCGACTTCTTTATCTCGCCCGCATATTGCGTGCCGCCAATCAGTACGATCTTGCGGGTCAGATCAACCGCAATCAGCGTTTCGCTGCGCCCGCCATGGCGCGCATTGTCCGCGCGGAAGGAAGGCAGGTCGATAATCGTCATATCGGCTGTGAAACCGGCAATTTCCTCATCGGAAAGACGGATCAGCAGATTGCGGATGAACAGTGAATGCCAGGCAAATTCGGTAATGACGCGGGTCGGCAGGCACAAAGAGCGATCAGCGCCGCCAATCATATCCTGAACAAACAGGTCTCTGCTTGCCGCATGGGCAATAAAATCCGCATAAAGCTGGTCAAACTGGGCAGGTGTCATGGCGTGGTTATTGTCCCACCATACCTGTGCTTCGGTGTTTGCATCGCGAACGACGAATTTGTCCCTGGGCGAGCGGCCGGTATACTGGCCGGTATCGGCCACCAGCGCGCCATGGGCGGTCAGGCGGGCCTCGCCGCGACGGATGGCCTCTTCGCTTAGCTCGGCAGGTCCGAGATTGTAATGCACCCTCCCGGAACTCTGAAGGCCGAGCACATCAAGCCCGTATGCGGGATTGCGTTTGCCGATTTCCGACATGAAGATCCTTTCGCGGTCCACAAAGACGATGGACGAGCAACTCTGTGGCTCGTCCACTTTGGGTCAGAACCAGAAAAAATAAATAATATCAAATGTTTAATCGATTTAAAAAATTTGAAAGTTGTTTAAATCGTTTAGATGTGTGTAAAACTGTCAGACAAACCCAAAGCAGGCTTTACCAGACCCGCTTTTACCGGTTGCAAGTTTTATGGCATATGTGGCGCCAGATGAGTGACACGTCACATTTTGTACCTAATTTGTCCTGCACAAGCCCTTCTGTTTTGAGAAGGGATGCCGACCATGAGGGAGCCACTTGAAATGGCAACGATTGCGCTGGTCGATGACGACCGCAATATTTTAACTTCGGTTTCCATTGCACTGGAATCCGAGGGCTATCGGGTCGAGACGTACACAGATGGCGCCTCGGCGCTGGAGGGGCTGGCTGCACGTCCGCCCAATCTGGCCATACTGGACATCAAGATGCCGCGTATGGATGGCATGGAACTGCTGCGCCGCCTGCGCCAGAAGACCGATCTGCCGGTCATCTTCCTGACCTCCAAGGATGACGAGATCGATGAGCTTTTCGGTCTCAAGATGGGGGCCGATGATTTTATCCGCAAGCCGTTTTCACAGCGTTTGCTGGTGGAGCGGGTCAAGGCCGTGCTGCGCCGCGCCAGTGCGCGTGAAACCACGGCCAAGACGGCAAACCAGCAAAGCCGCTCTCTGGAGCGCGGCCAGCTTGTCATGGATCAGGAGCGCCATACCTGCACCTGGAAGGGGCAGCCGGTGACATTGACGGTCACCGAATTCCTCATCCTGCATTCGCTGGCCCAGCGGCCGGGCGTCGTCAAGAGCCGCGATGCGCTGATGGATTCGGCCTATGACGAGCAGGTCTATGTCGATGATCGCACCATTGACAGCCACATCAAGCGGTTGCGCAAGAAGTTCAAGGTGGTCGATGATGATTTCGAGATGATCGAGACACTTTATGGTGTCGGCTACCGCTTCCGGGAAGCGTAAAGTCTGATCGTGAAAAGTTGCAGATTTTTCAGATAAAAATCATGGGTTGAGGACAAGAGGCCGGAGCATGAGGATTTGAGATGAAATCACCATGCGCTAGAGCATCGGACCGAAAAGTGGAATCGGTTTTCGGATTATTCCGATGCTCATTCAAAGTGTTAGAGCGTCCTTTGTGCGTCCGATTGGACGCACGGCGCTCTAGCCGATAGCGGGGCCACAGGGGCCATGGCCACCAATCTGCAATCAAGGAAAACGGCAGGTGTCGGCAGGCGCCCGGTTCGCCGCCTTGCGGTTTTGTCAAAGGTGACGGTGCCGCTTCGCCGCTTCCTTGGCCATCATTTCTTTTCCAGCCTCACAAGACGCATCCTGTTTGTCAATCTGGCCGGTCTGGCCGTGATGGTGACGGGTATTTTATACCTGAACACCTTCCGGGACGGGCTGATTGATGCCCGTGTCGAAAGCCTGATGACGCAAGGTGAGATCATTGCAGGCGCCATTGCGTCTTCGGCGACGATTGAAACGGATTCAATCAGTATCGACCCGGAAAAACTGCTGGAATTGCAGGCAGGCGAAAGCCTTGCCCCCGGCTCCGACCAGTTGGATGATCTTGATTTTCCTATCAATCCTGAGCGTGTCGCTCCGTTGTTGCGCCGTCTGATTTCACCCACCAAGGTTCGCGCCCGTGTCTATGACCGGGATGCCATGTTGTTGCTGGATTCACGCAGGCTTTATTCGCGTGGCCAGATTCTGCGCTATGATTTGCCGCCGGTGGATGAGGACGCGCCGAATATTTTAGAGCGGGTTGAGCATTTTGTCTTCAATCTGTTTCGCAATAACGACCTGCCGGTCTATCATGAGCAGCCGGGCGGCAATGGTGCGGCCTATCCTGAAGTGATGAAGGCCCTGACCGGCAGCCCTTCAACCATTGTGCGCCTTTCTGAAAAGGGCGAGCAGGTGGTTTCGGTTGCTGTGCCGATCCAGCGGTTTCGTGCTGTGCTGGGGGTTTTGATGCTGTCCTCGGAAGGGGATATTGACAAGATCGTTGCAGCCGAGCGTAAGGCGATCTTGCGCGTTTTTGTCATTGCGGCTCTGGTGACAGGGCTGATGTCGCTGCTTTTGGCCTCCACCATCGCCAATCCGCTGCGGCGTCTGGCGGCAGCAGCTATTCGGGTGCGCCGGGGGGTGAAGGGGCGTGAGGAAATTCCTGATTTTTCCAACCGGCAAGATGAGATTGGCAATCTTTCCGTGGCGGTGCGCGACATGACCAATGCGCTTTATGCGCGTATTGATGCGATTGAAAGTTTTGCTGCCGATGTCAGCCATGAGCTGAAAAATCCGCTCACTTCGCTGCGCAGTGCGGTGGAAACGCTGCCGCTGGCCAGGAGCGATGTTTCGCGTGAGCGGCTGCTGGAAGTGATCCAGCATGATGTGCGCCGCCTCGACCGGCTGATCAGCGATATTTCCGATGCCTCACGCCTTGATGCCGAACTGGCGCGCGAGGATGCCGACAGTGTCGATCTGAAAAAATTCCTGACCGATCTTGTTTCGGTGTCGCGTGAGGCTTCCCGGCACAAGAAGCCGGTCGATATTCAGCTTCTTGTTGCAAGCCTGCCGCCGGGTGCAAAAGACTACCGCGTCAGCGGCCATGATCTGCGTCTTGGGCAGGTCATCACCAATCTGATCGAGAATGCGCGCTCTTTTGTTCCCGATGAGCAGGGTGTGATTGCTATTGCGCTCAAACGGGCTGGAAATTCCAATATCATCACCATTGATGACAATGGACCTGGTATCCGCACCGATGCGCTTGAACGCATTTTTGAGCGTTTCTATACGGACCGCCCTTCCAGCGAAGCGTTTGGGCAGAATTCAGGTCTTGGTCTGTCGATCAGCCGCCAGATCATTGAGGCGCATGGTGGAACATTGATGGCTGAAAACATCCCCGGTGCGCGGCCCGGTGACATCAAGGGTGCACGTTTTACCATTAGCTTGCCGGTTGAAGCATGAGTGTTGCGGACATACCGGTCAATGTTCATGGTACGGCCCTTGTGCTGGGCGAGTGCGGTATCCTTGTCATGGGACCATCCGGTTCAGGCAAAACCACATTGGCGCTGGAACTGATCGAGCGTTTCAGAAGCCAGGGCCGGTTTGCGCGGCTGATTGGGGATGATCAGCTTTTTGTGGAAAACCAGACAGGGCGGCTGGTGTGTTATGCGCCTCCCGCCATTTGCGGGCTGGTTGAGGTTCATGGCCTTGGTGTGCGCCATTTGCCTGCTGAGCCGGCTGCCGTGATCGACCTTGTTGTCTGTCTTGTTCCGGAAAAAGATATGGTGCGGTTTCCAGAGGCGGTGACAAAACAGCTTGTCGGCTGTCAGGTGCCGCGAATCGATGTGCCTGCCCAAAATGTGATATATGGGCTGCGTATTGTGAAATCCTGGCTGGAAATGCCGCCCTTAACCGTAATTTGACCGGTTTGTGTGATAAAAACAGTCCACCCGGCACAGTTTGGGGCTTGCCAATATATCTGGTCTCGACAAGATGGCTTTCCCGTGCCACGAGATGATAACGATAAGAAGCGCTTGTGAAGGGGCCATGACTGGAGCCATCCAACAATGATCGGACTCGTGCTCGTCACGCATGGCCGTCTGGCCGAGGAATTCCGCTACGCATTGGAACATGTGGTCGGTCCACAGGACCAGTTGGCCACCGTGTCGATCGGTGCGGAGGATGATATGGAACAGCGCCGCCGTGATATTATTCAGGCGGTGAAGGATGTGAACACCGGAACCGGTGTCATTGTGCTGACCGATATGTTTGGCGGCACACCTTCCAATCTGGCGATTTCAGTTCTGGAAGCCGGGCGCACGGAAGTGATTGCCGGGGTCAATCTGCCGATGCTGATCAAGCTTTCGGGTATTCGCAAAACCGACGATATAGAGGTTGCCGTCGAGCAGGCGCAAATTGCCGGGCGCAAATATATCAATGTTGCAAGTCAGCTTCTGGCAGGCAAATGAGCACTGCTGCACAGGGCATGAAAGAGTTCGTTCGCGAGATCAGAATCGTCAATCAGCGCGGCCTGCATGCGCGCGCTTCGGCCAAATTTGTACAACTGGTCAGCGGCTTTGATGCCGAGATTGCGGTTGAAAAAGATGGCATGCGTGTTGGCGGAACCTCAATCATGGGCCTGATGATGCTGGCGGCAAGCCCCGGCTGTTTTGTGCGGGTGATTGCCAGCGGGCCTCAGGCCAGGGCCGCGCTTGATGCGCTGACCGAACTGATCTCAAACCGTTTTGGCGAAGAAATTTAAAGCGTGCCGCAATCTGTTGCTTATCGCGTCGGCACGGGCTGTTCGCCGCGATAATCATAAAAGCCGCGTCCGGTTTTGCGACCAAGCCAGCCAGCCTCGACATATTTGACCAATAATGGGCAGGGACGGTATTTGGAGTCCGACAGGCCGTCATGGAGCACCTGCATGATTGACAGGCAGGTATCCAGACCGATGAAATCGGCAAGCTGGAGCGGCCCCATCGGATGGTTGGCGCCAAGGCGCATGGCCGTGTCGATGGCCTCGACCGAGCCTACCCCTTCATAAAGCGTGTAAATGGCCTCATTGATCATCGGCAGTAAAATGCGGTTGACGATGAAGGCTGGAAAATCCTCGGATACGGTGATCGCCTTGTCGAGTTGCTTGACATAGGATTTTGCCGTTTGAAAGGTTTGATCATCGGTGGCGATGCCGCGCACCAGTTCCACCAGCTTCATGACCGGAACCGGGTTCATGAAATGAATGCCGATGAAGCGTTCAGGACGATCCGTCTGGGCGGCCAGACGGGTGATGGAGATGGACGAGGTGTTGGTTGCCAAAATTGCGCCTGGATTGAGCAGCGGGCAAAGGTCGGCAAAAATCTTGCGCTTGACGGCCTCATTTTCGGTTGCGGCTTCAATAACCATATCAGCGGCTGCCAGATCAGCCATGGAGTGAGCCGCAGTAATGCGGGCAAGCGCATCTTTGCGGGCCTGTTCATCCAGTTTGCCCGAGGCAACCTGCCGGGCCATATTGCCACTGATTGTGGCCAGCCCCTTTTCGATGCGGTCAGATGAAATATCGTAGACTAAAACATCATAACCAGCCAGAGCCGAGACATGGGCAATGCCGCCTCCCATCTGTCCTGCTCCGACGATGCCGACCGTTGCGATCCTGTCCATTTTGTTTTCGCCTGCTTGAAATTGTGTGTCACACACCAAAAGGACGGGGCCATTTATTGACCCCGTCCTTGTCAGTTTAATCTGTTTGCACCGTTATGGTCAAAGCGCCTTGTCAAGTTCTGGCAGAACAGTGAAAAGATCGCCGACAATGCCATAATCAGCCACCTGGAAGATAGGGGCCTCTTCGTCCTTGTTGATAGCCACAATGACCTTGGAATCCTTCATGCCGGCCAGATGCTGGATGGCGCCGGAAATACCGCAGGCAATGTAAAGATCAGGGGCGACCACCTTGCCGGTCTGGCCTACCTGCCAGTCATTGGGGGCATAGCCTGCATCAACGGCAGCGCGTGAAGCACCGATCGCCGCTCCCAGCTTGTCAGCCAGCGGCAGGATGACTTCTTCAAACTTTTCTGCCGAACCGAGTGCGCGCCCGCCGGAGATGATGATGCGTGCCGAGGTCAGTTCCGGGCGGTCGCTTTCAGACAGCTTGTTTTCCACAAAGCTCGACAGGCCCGGATCAGCGGCAGCCGACACTGTTTCCACCGGGGCCGAACCGCCTTCAGCGGCTGCCTGAAAAGAGGCGGTGCGCACGGTGATGACTTTTTTTGCCTCGGTTGACTGTACCGTCTGGATGGCGTTGCCGGCATAGATCGGGCGCTTGAACGTATCAGGGGCTAGCACCTCGGTGATTTCCGAAATCTGGGTCACATCAAGCAGGGCGGCAACGCGCGGTGCGACATTCTTGCCGGCGCTGGTCGCTGGGGCGATGATGGTGTCGTAATTGGCAGCCTGGGCCACGATCAGTGCAGCAAAAGGTTCGGCCAGACGCTCAGCTAGTTCATCGGCTTCCGCCAGCAGCACCTTGCGCACGCCGGTCAATTTTGCAGCCGCATCGGCAGCCGCCTGAGCATTTTGACCGGCTACCAGCACATCCACATCGGCGCCGATCTGGAGGGCAGCGCTCAGCGTCTTGGCGGTCTGGTCTGACAGCGTGGCGTTGTCATGTTCGGCGATCAGAAGGATTGCCATTTTTTATCTCCTATTCCCGCCTGAAAGCGTATCGTGAATTTTTTTTAAGTTCACTTTCCTGCCTCAGGCCCTTGTTTGACGCATATCTTTGATTTCAAAGCCGTTTTCAAGTTTTGAGCTTAAAAGGCTTTGCAGCATTTCATTGTTTTGGTGGAAACAGGAAATGATTTAAAGTACGCCTGCTTCGTTCTTGAGCTTGTCAACCAGTTCGGCCACCGAAGCGAGCTTGACGCCAGCCTTGCGGCCTTGCGGCTCTTCGGTCTTGATGATTTTCAGACGCGGTGAAACATCTGCGCCATAATCGGCCGGGCTTTTTTCCTCAAGCGGCTTCTTCTTGGCTTTCATGATATTGGGCAAGGAAGCATAGCGCGGCTCGTTAAGGCGCAGGTCCGCCGTCACAATGGCTGGAAGTTTCAGCTCTACCGCTTGCAGGCCGCTATCAACCTCGCGGGTGATTTTTGCCTTGTCACCCTCAAGCTCAACCTTCGAGGCAAAGGTGCCTTGTGCCCAGCCTAAAAGTGCAGCCAGCATCTGGCCGGTCTGGTTGCTGTCATCGTCGATGGCCTGTTTGCCGAGGAGGACAAGACCGGGTTGTTCAGCCTCGACCACGCCTTTGAGCACTTTGGCAACGCCGAGCGGCTCGGTCGCTTCGTCGGTTTTAACCAGAATGGCGCGGTCTGCACCCATGGCAAGAGCGGTGCGCAGTGTTTCTTGTGCCTGCTGGGGGCCGATGGACACCACGATGATCTCATCTGCCTTGCCCGCTTCTTTTAAGCGGATGGCTTCTTCCACCGCGATTTCATCAAACGGGTTCATCGCCATTTTCACATTGGCAAGTTCGACGCCTGATCCGTCGCTTTTCACGCGAACCTTTACGTTGGCATCGACAACCCGTTTGACGGGGATGAGAATTTTCATGCTGTATGCGCCTCTCAATCTGTCACAGGCAACGCAAATTGCAGCGTTTCCTTGTCAAAACTATTCAACCGGCATCCCAGCGCCAATCGTGGCGGGAGGTTTTTTGCAGTCGGCCGGCAGCCTAGTTTGGGCCCCCGGACCCGTCAATATGAATCGGGGCGTATCGGGCAAACAAAATCGGTTGAAATGTCGCAGCCTGTTTTGCGCTTTTACGGCACAGGGTTTTCTTCATGCCGTGTTTCAATTGCTGTGGCGGGCAGATCGGCAGGCAGGGTTTGGGGAGAAGAAAACAGCGCCACGTCACGACGTTTGAACACAGTCACCATCGCGCCACCGGCAAGAATGCCGCCAATATGACAGGCCCAAGAAATCTGATCACCGGACATGCCAAAAAACATGATGAATTGCAGGCTGATCCAGGCAGTCAGCACCCACCAGGCGAGCAGGCGCAAGGGAATGCGGGCAAAGGCAAGGATCCAGACTTTGTGGCGCGGATAAAGCAGCAGATAGGCGGCGATAACACCGGCCACCGCACCTGAAGCGCCGATCAGCGGAGCCTGGGATTCGGGGGCGACCAGCCCATGGACAAAGGCGCCGGCCACCGCACATAAAAGATAGAAGGTAAAAAACCGCCAATGCCCCATGGCATCTTCAACATTGTCACCAAACACCCATAAAAACAGCATGTTGGCGCCAAGATGGAAAATGTCGAGATGCAGGAAGGAATAGGTAAGATAACTCCAGCCTTCCGGTATCATGATGAATTGCGGTGCAAGTTCTGCGTGCTGGTAGATGATGGACGGGATGAAGCCCAATCCGAGCATGGCGGCGTTGGAAAAATCTTCGCCGCCAAGTGTCGTTGTGAAATAGGTGAGGATATTGAGCGCGATCAGCCCGATCGTGACCCAGGGAAACCGGATATATTGCAGTTGGTTTGTGTCATGAAGCGGAATGAACATCAGATGTCCACAAATGCAGGTTCAACGGTTCTTGCCAGGCACCCATAGCACATCGGCATTTCCATTATCATTGACCGCTCGCGCTGCCACAAACAAAAGATCCGACACACGGTTGATGTAGCGGATGCCTTCGGCATTGACATGTTCGCCCGCAATCTGGGCCAGCGCCACCATATCGCGCTCGGCACGGCGGGCGACCGTGCGGGCCAGATGCAGTGCTGCTGCCGCCGGTGTTCCGCCATTGAGCACAAAAGAGCGCAACGGCTGAAGCTCCTTGTTCAACAGATCAATATCCTGTTCCACGCGCTCAACCTGTGAGGCAATGATACGCAGCGGCTCATAGTCGAGCTTTTTGCCCGTATCGGGCGTGGACAGATCGGCGCCAAGATCAAACAGGTCATTCTGGATACGGCTGAGCATGGCATCGATGTCGGGATGTGTTGTTGCCGTATGCACGCGGGCCATGCCGATGCAGGCATTGGCTTCATCCACCGCACCATAGGCTTTTACCCTTGTGTCGCATTTCAGCCGCCGCTCACCGCTGCCAAGACCTGTGGTGCCGGCATCGCCGGTGCGGGTGTAAATCTTGTTCAGCCTGACCATATTTTCCTCCACACGAACACGCCCAAAACAGGAAATGCTCTAAGTTTTGTTTATATGCATCTGTGCTCACAAAACGCTTTAGCGGCTGGAAAGATACAAAGCCAGCAGCAGAAAAACCAGCGCGACAAACTGAAAGGCGATGCGTGCCTGCATCAACTTGTTGGATTTGCTGCCTGACCCGCTTTGCATCATGTTGATGAGGCCGCGGATCAGCACCACAACCACGGCAATCATGAAGAGGATGGCGATGATGTTGAAGACGGTTGCCATGATAAAATATCCGGTTTGTGTCGGGTCGGTGCGGTCAGGCCGCTTTTGAAAGAATTCGATAAAGCAGGCGCGCTGGCAGCAGGCGTTTTAACACGATGCCAGCGCGTGCAGGTGTGGTGACCACATAATGGGCCCGGGGCCGGGGTGATACAAGCGCATGATGAAGCGCCTTGTAGACGACCTGCGGGCTGGCGCGGGTTTTTCTTTCACTCTTGCGAGCCTGCTCAAGCTGGGCGCGGTAATCCTTGCGATAGCGGGAGTTTGCGTAATCGATATATTTTAAAAACCAGGTCATGCCATTTTTGTGAATGTTGGATTCCACTGGCCCTGGCTCGATCAGCGCAACATGGATGCCGCTATCCTCCAGTTCCTGGCGCAACACCAGCATCAGCCCTTCCACCGCATATTTGGAGGCGCAATAAGCCCCGCGCAGACGTGCGGGCATCAGGCCCAGAATGGAAGAGCAATGCACCAGCCGGCCATGGCCTTGTGCGCGCATGGCTGGCAGAACACGGCGGGTCAGGTCATGCCAGCCAAAGACATTGGCCTCAAACTGTTCGCGCAGCGCCTCGACCGGCAGATCTTCGACGGCGCCTGCCTGTGCATGGGCGCCATTGTTGTAAAGTGCGTCAAGGCGTCCGCCTGTGCGCTCCAGAACAGCCGATACCAGCGCCTCGATCGAATCCGGCTCGCGATAATCGAGATAAAAGGCTTCAAAACCGTCACGTTGCAGGGCTTCAATATCCTGCTGCTTGCGCGCCGTGGCGAATACACGCCAGCCATCGGCCTTCAGGGCGCGGGCGCAATAGGCGCCAATGCCTGAAGACGCACCGGTGATGATGATGGTGGGTAATTCTGCTATGGGGCTGGCCATGCTTTTACAGGGGCTTGTCATTCAGGGGCGACTCTTCCCATATTCGCGGCTCTGATTCAATGCGAGACATGCCATTGCTACGCAAGATTGCAGCCATCAGGCGTGTTCTTTACGACGCGCTGGGCCATTTCAATAATGATGATGGGTGGGCGATGGCCTCGCATCTGGCCATTTCGGCGCTGATGGCGCTGTTTCCTTTCCTGATTTTTGCAACGACGCTGGCCTCGTTTCTAGGGGCGCAGGCTTTTGCCGATACGGCTGTACATCTGGTTTTTGATACATGGCCGGAGCAGATTGCTCAACCAATAGCGCGTGAAGTGCGTGATGTGCTTACCGTTCAGCGCGCCGACCTTTTGACCTATGGTGTGCTGCTGGCCGCGTTTTTTGCTTCCAATGGCATTGAGGCGCTGCGCACCTCGCTCAACCGGGCCTATCGGGTTGTAGAAAATCGGGGAATTATCTACCGCCGTGTGCAAAGTCTTGTTTTTGTGCTGATTGGCTCTGCGGTTTTCTTCGCTATCAGTGTGTTTTTGGTGTTTGCACCACTGATGGCGCGTCTTGCGGAAGCCAGATTTGAGTGGATCGGCCCCTATATGGGCACCATTACCTTCTGGCGTTATTTTGTTGCTGCGGGGGTCATTATCGGGGCCTTGTTTGCTGTTCATATGTGGTTGCCCGCCGGACGCCGCAGTTTTTTGTCGATTTTGCCGGGTATTGCCTTCACACTGCTTGCCTGGGTTTTCGGTTCAACCGTGTTTGGCGTCTATATTGACAATTTTTCGGCCTATGCCTCGACCTATGCCGGTCTTGCCTCGATCATGATTGCAGTGGTTTTTTTATATATCGTGTCGGCAATTTTTATCCTTGGCGGTGAATTGAACGCGGCCATCAGCCGTTACCTGGAAGCAAGGGCGCGGGTTCGCGCCTGAAGCTCGGCGCACGTATGGTCGCAAGTCCGACGCCCGCGGTGGTGATGGCCATTCCTGCCATCTGCATCAGGGTCAGGTTTTCACGAAACAACGCCCATGCCATCAGCGCAGTTGCTGCCGGGACCAGATAAAACAAAGATCCTACCTTTGACATTTCGCCATCACGGATGAGGATCATCAGCAGGAAAACTGCTCCCACCGACAAGACGAGCACCAGCCAGACAAGGGCAAAGACAAGCTCGCCGTTGATTATGATCGTGCGTGTTTCAAAAAGCAGTGCACAAGGGACAGTCACAGCGGCTGCGCCGATATATTGCCAGAAGGTTCCGGTCAGCAGATTGCCGCTTACGCCATGGCGCTTTTGCCAGATGGTGCCAATGCTCATGGCAAACACAGCGCATATGGCCGCACCCAATGTGGCCATATTGATACCGCTGCCACTTATGCCAAGGGTGGGCCACAGCACGATGGTGACACCGGTCAAACCGATGGCAAGGCCCAGCCAATGACGGCGCAGGATTTTTTCACCAAGCAATTGTCCGGCCATGACAGCAATGATGAGCGGTTGCAGCCCGGCAAGCAGTGCGGTCAGGCCAGCGGGCATGCCCTGATGGATTGCCCAGAACATGCCGCCGAGATAGACGCCATGTATCAGTGCACCGACGATGATTGCATGAATGGCCATGCTGGCCGGAATTTTTGGAGCGCCCAGAATAACAATCAGCAGAGCGAAAATGGCTGCTGCGATGATGAGGCGTGCACTGAGAAAGGTGAAAGGCTCTGTCCATGGCATGGCATAGCGGGCGCCGATGAAACCAGAGGCCCACAATATGATGAACAAGGGTGGAATGAGTCGTTTCATCAAAATTCTTTCTGGCAGGCTTTAAGCAAAAAACCATCTGGTTGCTCAACTCTTGTGAATTGCTACTCTTGGGGATCAGGCTGCACAAGTAGCCTTACCGGATAAGTCGCTGACATCATATGCAACGGATTGAAACAGAAGATCACATTGCTCTGGGCCTGGCAGAATTGTGCTGCCTCGATCCCCGGCTTTTGGCGGTCAGGCAAAAGGCAGGCGAGGTTCGGCTGCGTTTATCGGAACCCGGCTTTGCCAGTCTTGCGTCCATTCTGGTGTCGCAGCAGGTGTCACGCGCCAGTGCCGATGCCATATTCGCCCGGCTGACCGCATTGTTAAATCCGCTTACCCCGCAAGCTGTTTTAAACGCTGACGAGACCGTGTTTCGTCAGGCTGGCCTGTCGCGCCCCAAGCAGCGCAGCCTGCTGGCGACGGCGCAGGCGGTGATGGATGGGCTTGATCTTGATGGGTTATGCGTGCCTGATGCGGCATTCGCGCACCGGCAACTAACAGAAATTTCCGGTATCGGCACATGGACGGCGGATTGTTACCTGCTGTTTTGTGCGGGCCACCCCGACATTTTTCCGGCGCGTGATGTCGCCTTGCAAAGTGCTGTCGGGCACGCTTTTTCCATTGAGCCACGCCCTGATGAAAAAGCGCTTTTGAAAATAGCCGAAGCATGGCGTCCATGGCGGGGTGTCGCTGCCCGGCTGTTCTGGGCCTATTATCGTGAGTGGAAGGGGCGCGAAGCGGCTCCGCCAGCGTGAAACTATAAAAATACGCTTCACATGCCTGTCATGAGGCATACATTATTGTCCTTAGAGCATCGGACCGAAAAGTGGAATCGGTTTTCGGATTATTCCGATGCTCATTCAAAGTGTTAGAGCGTCCTTTGTGCGTCCGATTGGACGCACGGCGCTCTAATCTGACGCAAACAGGCAAGGAGGTTGGGTCACGTGACGGTTGCCGTATCTGTGGGTGGGCTTCCTGCACTGGTGCTGAATGCGGATTATCGTCCGCTCAGCTATTATCCGCTTTCGCTATGGTCGTGGCAGGATACGGTCAAGGCGGTGTTCCTTGAGCGTGTAAACATTGTCGCCGAATATGATCAGCTTATTTCGTCGCCCGGCTTTTCGATGAAGCTGCCAAGTGTGATCAGTCTCAAAACCTATGTGAAACCGTCGCGCTATCCGGTTTTTACGCGCTTTAACGTGTTTTTGCGTGACCGTTTTTGCTGTCAGTATTGCAATGCGACAGAAGACCTGACTTTCGATCATCTGATTCCACGGTGTCGCGGTGGCATGACAACCTGGGAAAATATCGTGGCTGCCTGTTCGTCCTGCAATTTGCGCAAAGGCGGCATGTTGCCGTCACAGGCCAAAATGTGGCCCCGGCAAAAGCCGCGACGTCCGAGCGTTCAGGAACTGCACAATAATGGCAGGCGTTTTCCGCCAAACCATTTGCATGAAAGCTGGATGGATTTTCTCTATTGGGATGTCGAACTGGAACCATGATCTTAGAGCATTTCTTGTTTTCACAAAAAACGGATGAAATGCTCTAAGCTCTTGTTTTAGAGCGCCGTGCGTCCTGTCGGACGCACAAAGGACGCTCTAACTCTTTGAATGAGCATCGGAATCATCCAAAAACTGATTTCACTTTTTGGTCCGATGCTCTAAGCAAATGAACCGTGGCAATGCTTGTATTTCTTGCCTGAACCGCAAGGACAGGCCTCGTTGCGGCTGATCTTGCCCCATGTGGACGGGTCAGCGGGATTGCGGTTTTCCGGCGCGACGATGGTGCTGGTTTCAGCATGCACGAGCATGGCTGCATCACCAGAATTATCTTCGCCGGTGGCCGCATCAATATGCTGGCCATGGGATTCGGGAGCCTGTGGCGGCGGGGCGTCTGCGGCCTGGCGAACCAGTTCCACGCGCATCAACTGTGCGGTAACCGCCTGCCGGAGATTGCCGAGCATGGCCTGGAACAGCTCAAAAGCCTCGCCCTTATATTCCTGCAACGGATCGCGCTGGGCATAGCCACGGAAACCGACGACCGAGCGCAAATGATCCAGATTGACGATGTGCTCACGCCACAGATGGTCGAGCGTCTGCAAGACAACAGAACGCTCGACATAATTCATCACCTCAGGGCCGAAGCGCTCGGCGCGATCGCTGGCGGCGGCATTGGCGGCATCGGTAAGACGCTGGCGAATGTCTTCCTCGGCAATGCCTTCTTCGGCTGCCCATGCCTCGACGGGCAGGTCGAGATTGAGATGTTGCGCAATTTCAGCCTTGAGACCGGGCAGATCCCACTGTTCGGGATAGGCGTTTTCGGGAATTGCCTTGTTGACGATTTCCTCAATCACGCCCTCGCGCATTTCAGCAATGGTTTCACCCAGACCCTCGCCATCCATGAGTTCGAGGCGCTGTTCAAACACCACCTTGCGCTGATCGTTGGAAACGTCGTCATATTTCAGCAGGTTCTTGCGGATGTCGTAGTTGCGGGCTTCCACCTTGGTCTGGGCTTTTTCCAGAGCCTTGTTGATCCAGGGATGGATGATCGCCTCGCCTTCCTTCAGGCCGAGTTTCTGGAGCATGCTGTCCATGCGCTCGGAGCCGAAGATGCGCATCAGATCATCTTGAAGCGACAGGTAGAATTTGGAGCGGCCGGGGTCGCCCTGACGGCCGGAACGACCGCGCAACTGATTGTCGATGCGCCGTGATTCGTGGCGTTCGGTGGCCAGCACATAAAGACCGCCAGCCGCCAGCGCCTGTTCCTTGAGCTTGGCGACATCCTCGCGGATGGCTTTTTCAAGCGCCTCGCGCTCAGGCCCGGCAGGCATGTCGCCCAGCTCTTCTTCAATACGCATATCGGCATTGCCGCCAAGCTGAATGTCGGTGCCGCGGCCCGCCATATTGGTGGCGATGGTGACGGCGCCGGGCTTGCCGGCCTGAGCAACGATAGAGGCTTCGCGCTCATGGTGGCGGGCGTTAAGGATCTCGAAGTCTTTCAGGCCTTCCTTTTGAAGGCGCTTTGCCAGATCTTCGGATTTTTCAATGGAGGTTGTGCCAACCAGAATGGGCTGATTCTTGGCGCGCGCCTGCTTGATTTCCGCAACGATCGCCTGGAATTTCTCTTCGACGGTGCGGTAAACCTCATCATCCTCGTCGATGCGCTGCACCGGCAGATTGGTCGGGATTTCAGTCACTTCCAGCCCGTAAATGCTGCCAAATTCTTCGGCTTCAGTCAGTGCCGTTCCGGTCATGCCTGACAGTTTTTCATACATGCGGAAGTAATTCTGGAAGGTGACGGAGGCCAGTGTCTGGTTTTCCGGCTGGATCTGGACATGTTCCTTGGCTTCCAGCGCCTGATGCAGACCTTCCGAAAAACGGCGACCGGGCATCATGCGGCCGGTAAATTCGTCAATGATGACGATTTCGCCATCACGCACAATATAGTCCTTGTCGCGCTGGAACAGGCGGTGGGCTTTGAGCGCATTGTTGACGTGATGGACCATGGCGACGTTTTCAACGTCATAAAGCCCGTCGCCTTTCAGCAGATCGGCAGCCCGCAGCAGATTTTCCAGCTTTTCGGTGCCGTCTTCGGTGAAAATGGCGGTCTTCTGCTTCTCGTCAACCTCATAATCCTCCGGCTTGAGCTGGATGATGAAAGTATCGACGGTGTTGTACATCTCCGAACGGTCTTCAAGTGGACCGGAGATGATGAGGGGGGTGCGCGCCTCATCGATGAGGATGGAATCCACCTCGTCGACGATGGCGTAATTGTGGCCCCGCTGCACCATCTGGGCGCGTTCATATTTCATGTTGTCGCGCAGATAGTCGAAGCCGAGTTCATTATTGGTGGCGTAGGTGATGTCGCAGGCATAGGCTGCGCGCCGTTCCTCATCGGAAAGGCCGTGGACAATAATGCCGACGCTCAGGCCAAGAAAGCGATGCAGCCTGCCCATCCAGTTGGCGTCGCGCGAGGCCAGATAATCATTGACGGTGACGACATGCACGCCCTTGCCGGAAAGTGCATTGAGATAGGTTGGCAAGGTGGCGACCAGTGTCTTGCCTTCGCCGGTGCGCATTTCGGCGATGCCGCCATTGTTGAGCACCATGCCGCCAATCATCTGCACGTCGAAGGGGCGCATGCCAAGCACGCGCCGCGATGCTTCGCGCACCGTGGCGAAAGCAGGCACCAGAAGGTCATCGAGGGTGGCGCCTTCGGCAAGTTGCTTGCGGAACTGGTCCGTGCGCGCCTTCAACTGCTCGTCGGAGAGGGCCTTGAGTTCCTCCTCCAGCGCAGCTATTGCGGCTGTTCTGGTTCTGAACGATTTAATGCGCCGGTCGTTTGACGACCCAAAAATCTTACGGGCGAGACCGCCGAGACTGACCATGAAATGGCCCTTTCGATTGCAATCTTAAGTCGTGCGGCACAAGCCGGATTGCCCGTCTTAGCCGCCTTTGCGCACGGGGAATACCATAAATCGTCATGAAAACGGTTATGGACGCAAACTCGTGGGACAGATAAGAGTCACCATCAACGATGTCAACGGCGCGATCTTTTTCATGATGACGCGGAATTCCGCCACATTCACAAGTTCCTGAAAGCGCTTGAGCCGTTTTTCAATCTCCACCGGAGTTTTTTTCATGCCTTTTTCTTATCGCCGTATCACACTTGCCAGCCTGGGGCTTGCCGTCAGCCTTTCTGCCCTGGCAGTGGCGCCACTTGTTGCCCAGGCACAGGAAGCGGCTGCACAGACAGCAACCGAGGCGCCCGCACCGGTCGATCCGCAGGCTGTGGTGGCAACAGTTGACGGCCAGCCGATCACCGAAGCCGATCTGGAATTGACGCAAAACGAACTGGCTCAGCAATTTGCGCAATTACCACAAGAGCAGCGCCGTGCGGCTGCCCTTTCGGCAGCGATTGAAGTCAAGGTCTTGTCGGGCAAGGCCATTGCAGACGGCCTCGACAAGGACGAGGATTTCCAGCGCCGTGCAGCGTTTTTGCAGCAGCGTGCCTTGCATGGCGAGCTTGTTGAAAAGGAAGTGGTGGGCAAGATCACCGATGATGAAATCCGCGCCCGCTATGATGCAGAAATTGCTTCTGCGCCGCCGGTTAACGAAGTTCATGCCCGCCACATTCTGGTGAAAACCAAAGAAGAGGCTGACAAGATCGTGCAGGACCTCGACAAGGGCGGCGATTTTGAAAAGCTGGCCAATGAAAACACCACCGATCCGAGCGGCAAGACCAGCGGCGGTGATCTTGGCTATTTCGGTCCCGGCCAGATGGTGCCGGAATTTGAGAAAGCCGCCTTTGAGATTGATGTTGGCAGTTATGGCAAGGAGCCGGTGCAGAGCCAGTTTGGCTGGCACATCATCAAGGTTGAGGACAAGCGCGTCAGGCAGCCGCCAGCATTTGATCTGGTCAAGGAGCAGATCAGGCCGCTTGTGATCCGGGACAAGTATTTTGCGCTGGTCAAACAGGCCCGTGCCGACGCCAAGGTGGAAATTCCCGACGCTGAGCTGAAAAAGGCCGTGGAAAGCGCTGACGGTAGCCAATAAGCATTTTTTGCTGTCGAGAGTGAAAAAGGCCGGCGTTCGCGTCGGCCTTTGTTTTATGGACGCCCTCAAATATCTTGCGTGATGACGCGCTATGAGGCAAATCCTGTCATATCCATTCTCCTGAGTGTCGAGGCTCCATGTCCACCGCCATTTCCCCGCTTGCGCCCAAGACCTACCCCAAAATGCCAGCCATTGAGGGGGTGCGTATGGCAACCGCTGAGGCGGGCATCAAATATAAGGGCCGGACGGATCTTCTGGTCATGGTTTTTGACCCCGATACTTCTGTGGCCGGGGTGTTTACCCGCTCCTTATGTCCATCAGCGCCGGTTGATTTCTGCCGCCAGAACCTGCCTGCCGGCAAGGCGCGGGTGCTGGTGGTCAATTCAGGCAATGCCAATGCCTTTACCGGCCAGAAGGGGCGCGCGGCAACTTCTGCTACCGGAAAGGCAGCGGCAAAGGCAGCCGCCTGCAGTGAGGGGGACGTGTTTCTGGCGTCCACCGGGGTGATTGGCGAGCCGCTGGATGCGGGCATATTCAGTCACCTTCTGGAGGGGCTGGTGAAAGAGGCGCAGCCCGACAAGTGGGCAGAGGCCGCCTGCGCCATCATGACCACCGACACCTACCACAAGATAGCCACCGTAACGGCGAAGCTGGGTGATGTGGATGTGACCATCAACGGCATTGCCAAGGGGGCGGGGATGATCGCACCCGATATGGCGACCATGCTGTCCTTCATCGCCACCGATGCGCCGATTGCCGCTCCTGTTTTACAGGCATTGCTTGCCAAAGGGACGGGCAAAACCTTCAATGCGGTGACGGTTGATTCCGATACGTCAACCAGTGACACATTGCTTTTATTTGCAACCGGTGCTGCGGCAAAGCGCGGTGCGCCTGTTATCAGCGATGTGAAAGACCCGCGCCTTTCATCCTTCAAACGGGCACTGGACAAAATCCTGAAATCACTGGCCTTGCAGGTGGTGCGCGATGGAGAAGGCGCGCGCAAGCAGATTGAAATCAGGGTGGAAGGCGCAAAATCATCGCGCTCAGCCAAACGTGTTGCGCTTTCCATCGCCAATTCGCCGCTGGTCAAGACAGCTGTGGCCGGTGAGGATGCCAATTGGGGCCGTGTTGTCATGGCGGTTGGCAAGGCGGGTGAACCGGCTGATCGTGATCGCCTGTCGATCTGGTTTGGCGATCATCGTCTGGCGCATGAGGGCGAGCGTGATCCATCTTATTCGGAAGAGGCAATTTCTGCCTATATGACGCGTGACGAGATCGTCATCCGTGCCGATCTTGGCATCGGACGCGGCAAGGCAACTGTCTGGACCTGCGATCTGACCAAGGAATATGTCGCTATCAACGGAGATTACCGGAGCTGAGTGTGTTGTCCTTTCCAGGTGAGCAACTGGCTGCAGTGCGCCGCTATGAGGCTGCGGGTTTTCGTGCATGGCCAGCAGCAGCGGTTCATTATGACGGAACATGGGCGATCCGGCTGACCGCTGGCCATCCGGCCAAGCGGCTCAACTCGGTCAATCCGCTGGACCGGGGCGATGTGGCTAATATTGCCGAGCGGGTGGAGCGCGCCGCCCGGCGGTTTTATTCCTATGGGCGGCCATTGACGTTTCGGGTCTCGCCGCTGGCTGGCCCGGAATTGTCAAGCTGGTTTGATCAGCAGGGCTGGACCCGTTTCGATGAATCGCTGGTCATGCACCTGCCCCTGGCGCAGGCGCAGATTGAAGGTGCGATTGACCAGATACCGCTTAAGGATATTGGCCGGTTTGTATCTGCTTCCCTGAAGGTTCAGGGGGCGGATGCTTCATTGCGTGCGGGGCTTTCTGAGCTGATTGGGGCGATTGAACCGCCAACCGGGCTGTTTGCCATGGAACGTGCGGGCGAGCCGCTGGCAACCATGATCTGTGTGCATGACAGCGATCTGGTCGGGCTTTTTGAAGTTATCACCCATGCGGCAGAACGTCGGCAGGGCCATGGCCGCAAGCTGCTTTTATCGGCATTGAAATGGGCGCGCCTGCGCGGAGCAGGGCAGGCCTGGTTGCAGGTGGAGGCCGCCAATGAGCCCGCGCTGGCTTTGTATCGCTCATTGGGTTTTACCGAAGTCTATCGCTATCATTATCGGCGTCCACCACCATTGTCAGGAGCTTGACGGGTGACGAACAAGCGTCTTTTGCTGGTCAGCGCCTGTGCGCTTGTTGATGCGGATGGGAGGGTTCTGCTTGCCCAGCGCCCACAGGGCAAACAGCTTGCCGGTCTGTGGGAATTTCCTGGCGGAAAGGTGGAGCCGGGTGAAACACCGGAAGAATGTCTGGTGCGTGAACTGCGCGAGGAACTGGGCATTGAAACACAGATACCTTGTCTTGCGCCGCTGACTTTTGCCAGCCACAGCTATGAAGATTTTCACCTTTTGATGATGCTTTATGTCTGCCGCCGCTTTACCGGCACGCCGCGCCCGCAAGAGGCGCAGGCCCTGAAATGGGTGCGGCCACGCCAGATGCGCGATTATCCCATGCCGCCTGCGGACGCGCCGCTGATCCCCTTTCTGATCGATCTTTTATAGCGATTGGTTTTATTAGCCTCACATTAACCATAGCGTGAAAAACTCATGTCAGCCTTGGATCTTTTCCGATCTGACGAGGCGCGTGATTTCGGGGGCGAAATTGAAACCTGACGGTGATTGGCGTTTTGGTGGCCGCCGCGGCGGCGGCACGGCCATGCGGCCCGGCATGGGGATGTTGAAGATAACGCTTGCACTTGGCGTGACGGTGATCGTGCTTTGCTTGTTTGCAGTCTCCCTTCTGGAGCAATACGGCTCACAGCAATGGTCTGATGCTGCGCCCGCCGGGATTGATTTCATGAGTACCGGATCTGTAGCGCGTGGTGATACTTATACGCTACGGCGCAGTGTCTTGCAGCCAACACCGGCTTCTGCCTGCCTTATTCGTGCAAACGGGGCAAGAAGCGGTGCGTGCTGAACTTACCAATTGTTAAGCCTGTTGCGTTGACCTTCCTTAATTCTCCTCCATTAGCATCTCTTGTTCAAAGGGAGATTTGCTGGTGGTGGGACAGGTCCGGCTTTTCTGCGATAATCAAAAGGGCAGTGCCGCCATTGAATATGGCCTTATCGCCGCGCTGATTGCGCTTGCCATTTTGGTGGCGCTTGGCGGGCTGGCCGATGAGGTCATAGCCATGTGGAATTCCAACAGCAGCAAGATGGCTGAGGCGGTTCATTAAAGCGGGTCGCATGAATCTGAAAGATTGCGACACGCTTTACGGGCTTATTTTCCTTGTGTGGCGAGGATAATGGCGGCGCGCAACTCATCCAGCCCTTCGCTTTTTTCGGAAGATGTCGCCAGAACGAACGGAAAGGCGGCAGGGCGGCGCCGGATTTTTGCAAGCGTTTCTTCAATCAGCCGCTCGACACCGGCAGCTTTGATCTTGTCCGTTTTGGTCAGCACGATCTGATAGGAGACGGCTGCCTTGTCGAGCAGGGACAAGACATTTTCATCATTGGTCTTGATGCCGTGGCGGGCGTCGATCAGCACATAGACGCGCTTTAAGGTCACGCGCCCTTTCAGATAGTCAAAGACAAGTTTTGTCCATTGATCGACCTGTGTTTTGGGTGCCTGTGCATAGCCGTAGCCGGGCATGTCAACCAGCGCCATCGGCGGCAGATCACCTTGTGCGCCTGAAAACCCGTCCGGGACAAAATAATTGAGTTCCTGAGTGCGACCTGGCGTGTTGGAGGTGCGCGCCAGCCCTTTTTTGTTCACCAATGCGTTGATGAGAGAAGATTTTCCGACATTGGAACGCCCGGCAAAAGCAATTTCGGGCGGGCCTTCCGGCGGCAGGAATTTCATGGCGGGAACGCCGCGGATGAACACCCATGGCCGTGCAAACAAGGTTATGTCGAGACCGTCAGACGGCGCTCTGGCTGGGATGATGTGATCCGGGCCGGTCATGGGCTGCCTTTCACGGCTTTTGAGAATGAGTGGTGCTTATAGGGGGCAATGTGCAAAGCGTCCAGAACGCCGGATGATGGGTGAAATTGCCCCGGATGTACAGAAAATCAGGATAATATGTTGCGCTGCCGCAATTTATTGCTAACTTTGCCCTTTCACAGGTTAGCGGTCCGGCGCTGCCGTTTTTACAGGTCCTGACCCTAAATGTATTATCAGTTTTATGAATTGAACCATGCCGCCTTGCAGCCTGCACGGGCTTTTGCAACGGCAATGCGGTCTTTCTACTCAAATCCTTGCAATCCGCTTTCAACAACCTTGTTTGGTCGTTCGCTGGCGGCAACGAGTGAATTGTTTGAACGCACCACCCGCCATTATGGCAGGCCGGAATTTTCAATTCATGAAACTACGATAGATCAGAACCGTGTTGACGTGACAGAAAATGTGGTCTGGTCGCGCCCCTTTTGCAATCTGCTGCATTTCAAGCGCAACCTGCCGGTCCAGCACGGTTCTGATCCCAAAATCCTGATGGTTGCACCCATGTCGGGCCACTATGCCACGCTGCTGCGTGGTACGGTGGAAACCATGCTGCCGCATGCAGATGTCTATATTACAGACTGGATTGATGCACGCATGGTGCCGGTCAGTGAAGGGGGCTTCGATCTCGATGATTATATTACCTATGTCATCGAGATGCTGCATTTTCTGGGGCCTGACACCCATGTGATGGCCGTTTGTCAGCCTTCGGTGCCGGTTCTGGCGGCTGTGGCGGTGATGGAGCAGCAAGATGACCAGCTGGCGCCTGCCTCCATGACGCTGATGGGCGGGCCGATCGATACCCGCCGCAGCCCGACGGCTGTCAATGTTTTGGCGGAAGAAAAAGGGCTGGACTGGTTTAAAGACACGGTCTTGATGGATGTGCCCTGGCCTGCTCCCGGTTTCGGGCGCAAGGTCTATCCGGGCTTTTTGCAATTGTCGGGCTTCATGACCATGAATCTTGACCGCCACCTTATTGCTCACAAGAATTTTTTTGAGCAACTCGTCAAAGGAGACGGGGACAGTGCCGAAAAACATCGGGCGTTTTACGATGAATATCTGGCCGTGATGGATCTGGCCGCCGAATTTTATCTCCAGACGGTGGAAGAGGTGTTTATCAACCATGCCTTGCCCAAGGGCAAATTGCGCTATCAGGGCGCGCTTGTTGACCCCGGCGCCATTCGCCATGTGGCGTTGATGACTGTCGAGGGGGAAAACGACGATATTTCCGGGCTTGGCCAGACACAGGCGGCGCATGATCTGTGCGTCAATCTGGGGCAGGAAAAGCGCGCCCATCACATGCAGCCGCGTGTTGGCCATTATGGCATGTTCAACGGTTCGCGCTTTCGCGCTGAGATTGCACCGCGCATCATTGAATTTATTGCAAAAAATCGTTAGAGCATCGGACCAAGAAGTGGAATCGGTTTTTGGATAATTCCGATTCTCATTCAAAGAGTTAGAGCGTCCTTTGTGCGTCCGACAGGACGCACGGCGCTCTAGAAACCGACCTCTGTTGCAGATTAACCGCGCTCGGTAACCATAATTGGAAACACCCTTCTCCCTTGATTGACACGAAGTGTAAATCATCGTTAACATTTCGTTAACAAACAGGGATGACGGGGATATGCTCTCCATTTCGATGCGGTTGCGCCTGATCTGGGTCAGGACAAGCAGGGCTATAGTGGCATTGATCGCGATGATGGCGAGCTCCGCCGCCTTTGCCGGGCCGATGATGACGGGAGGTGTTACCTCGCAGCCGATTGGGCATTATGAATTTTGTCAGGGAAATCGTGCAGAATGTTCTGTGCGCTCAGCCAGACGCGCTCCGGTCAGCATGACGGCTGAATTGTGGGAGGCGCTGATAAAAATCTCGGCCAGCGTCAACGCCGCTGTTACCCCGATGAGCGATCTTGAAATTTACGGCAAGGAAGAGGTCTGGGCCTATCCGGTCAATGGCGTCGGTGATTGCGAGGATTATGTGCTGGAAAAGCGTCGGCAATTGCATGCCATGGGCGTTCCCTTGTCGGACTTGCTCATTACTGTGGTGCGCAAGCCTGACGGCGAGGGCCATGCCGTGCTGACGGTGCGCACCAGTGCCGGTGATTTTGTACTCGACAATTTGCGTGACGATGTGCGTTCCTGGGAAAAAACCGGCTATCATTTTCTCAAGCGGCAGGCATCGAACCACACAGGGCGCTGGGTTTCAATCCAGCATGATCAGCAGGTTCTGGTCGGTTCGGTTCAGTAAGGTGCCAAAAAGGCTTTAATTTCTTTTTCTGGCCGCATGATCTTATCCGAAAAGCCTGCAGTTTTTCTAAGATCATGCGGCCAAAAAGATCATTGATTGCCTGAATGTTTGAGCGCTTCAGCCAGAGACATTTTTGCACTGCCGGGCCTCAAAGGCTTTTGCTGTGAAGGGTCAGGGGCCCAGCCGGACAGCCACACAATCTGGAAACTTGCCCGGATGCGCCCGTCCGGGTCTGAAAAACGCTCGGCATAGATTTCGGCAGCGCGGCTGAAAAAGGCGCGGCTGACGGGCTTGCGCGAGCGCGAAGCCAATATGTTGGTTTCTCCCATAGCGCGCAGGTCGGCCATCAGCGCAAAAAGATGATCATAGCGCACACTCATGGTCTCGACATCGGCCACAGGCAATGCAAGCCCGGCGCGCTGCAGCAGGGCGCCAGCGTCGCGCACATCGACAAAGGGGCTGACACGCGGGCTGATGCCGCCATAAAGCTCGGTCTCGGCAGCCATCAGGCTTTCGCGCAATTCGGCAAGCGTTCCCGCCCCTGCCATAGCCGCCAGAAACAGGCCGTCCGGGCGCAGTGCCCGCCTTGTCTGGGCCAGCAGGCCCGGAATGTCGTTCATAGCCTGCATCGACAGCAAGGATACAACAAGATCAAGGCTTTGAGGCTCGAAAGGTAGGGTTTCAAAAGGTGTCAGCAGGGTTTTTTCATTTGTGAAAAACGCAGCATCACATTCTACTTGCAAAATCTGCCCGGCCTTGCCGGTTTGCGCGATGGTCTCTGCTGCTGCTGGTGTCTGACAAAACAGCGTGGCTGCCTTGTTAAAACTGCGCCCGACAGAAGAAAGCCGCTCGTTGAGATCGCTGGCGACCCGCTGCATCAGGAAATCACCGCCTGCGGCCTTTCTGGTCAGAGCGCGATATTTATGGGCCAGCCACAGGTTTGTGTCGAACAGCTTGTGCACGGCGTGTTCCATTTCCGGTTTTCTTGCTACATTTGCCAATTGCTCAACAGGTGGCTGATCGGGAGGGGGAGATCAAGGGGTTTGAGAAGATCATGCTTGAATGGTCGGCACAGATCCTGTTTCCGCCGGTCTGTGCAGGGTGCCGTCGCCATGTCAGCCAGCCCGGAGTGCTTTGTGCGCAATGCTGGCCCAGACTGCGCTTTCTGGAACGGCCCTGGTGCCCGGTCATGGGCACCCCTTTTGCGCATGAGATGGGGGAGGAGTTTTTATGTGGAGAAGCCCTTGCCGATCCGCCCCCTTTCGAGCGCTGCCGGTCTGCCGTTTCCTATCATGGCGTGGCCTGTGACATGGTGCGCGGCCTGAAATATCATGACCGCACCGATCTTGCCCCATGGATGGCTGTCTGGATGGCGCGTGCGGGGCGTGAATTGCTGGCTGAGGCTGACATGATTGTGCCTGTGCCGCTTTATTGGCAGCGCTTTTTCAAGCGTCGGTTCAACCAGTCCGCCGAACTGGCGCGGGCGCTGGCAAAACTGGCGGAGCGGCCGTTTGAACCCTCCATCGTGCGCCGTCAGCGCCAGACCCGGCCACAAGTGGGGTTGAAACTGCGCGAACGGCAGGACAATTTGCGCGGTGCTTTTCAGGTTGGCAAGCCGGAAAGGCTGAGGATTGGCGGGCGGCGCGTCTTGCTGGTTGATGATGTCTACACCACAGGCGCAACGGTCAGGGCGGTTGCTTTGACCTTGAAGAGGGCAGGCGCTGGCGCGGTTGATGTGTTGACCTTTGCCCGCGTGCTTGCCGATGCCGACGCAGGGGACTTTCAGCCTGAGACAACTGACCTTATATAGGCTGATGAACAGACAGGATTTGAATGACCCATGGTTGATGTAACCATCTATACGCGGGCTATGTGCAGCTATTGCACCGCTGCCAAGCGGCTGCTGGACAGCAAGGATGTGGCCTATACGGAGCATGATGCTTCATTTTCGCCGGAACTGCGCCAGGAAATGATGACACGCGCCAATGGGCGCACAACATTTCCGCAAATATTCATTGGCGACACACATATTGGCGGCTGTGACGATCTTTATGCGCTGGAGGCGGCAGGCAGGCTCGATGCGCTTTTAGGCCAGATCGCCTGATATGATTTGACAGGACAAGGGTGATGCAGATGGGTGTGTTCAAGGTTGCAGCCGTGCAGATGCGCTCGGGGGAAAGCCCGGAGCGTAATGCAGCCGATATGGAGATTTTGGTGCGTGAGGCTGCCGCCAAGGGCGCAACCTATGTGCAGACACCTGAAATGACCGGGGCCATGGTCCGCGAAAAACAAACACGCGATGCTTTGTTTGTTTCTGAAGATCGTGATGTGATTGTAAAGGCTGCGCGTCGGCTGGCGGCAGAGCTTGGTATTTTCTTGCATATCGGCTCGACAGCCATCCGCCGCCCGGATGGCAAAGTCGCGAACAGGGCTCTTGTATTTTCTCCAAAGGGAGAAATTCTGGCAATTTATGACAAGATCCACATGTTTGATGTCGATCTGGATCATGGCGAAAGCTGGCGCGAATCTGACGGTTATGAGCCGGGATCGCAGGCCGTTATTGCCGAAATCGATGGTGTGAAATTCGGCATGGCGATCTGTTATGATCTGCGCTTTCCGCAGCTTTTTCGGGCTGAATCGCTGGCAGGCGCGCAGGTGCTGACCGTTCCGGCTGCTTTTACGCGCCAGACCGGCGAGGCGCATTGGCATGTTTTGTTGCGGGCGCGCGCTATTGAGAACGGGGCCTTTGTCATTGCGGCCGCGCAAGGGGGGCTGCATGAAGACGGGCGTGAAACCTATGGCCATTCGCTGATTGTTGATCCATGGGGCCGTATTCTGGCGCAAGCCGATCATGATCAGCCGGGGGTGATCGTGGCGGAAATCGATCCGGCTCAATCGGCGCTGGCGCGTGGAAAAATCCCCAATCTGAAGAATTCACGGGAATTTACGCTGGTTAAAGCCAGTGAAAAAGCCGAAAGGGTGGAGCCTTGATTCGCTTTTCTCTTGTCTGTGAGCAACACCATGAATTTGAGGCGTGGTTTCGCAGCAGTGAAGATTTTGAAGCGCAACAAAAACGCGGCTTCATTGAATGTCCGTCCTGCGGCTCGTCAAAAGTTGACAAGGGGCTGATGGCGCCGGCGATCTCCACCTTGCAGAAAAAGGAAAAAATAGCACTTGCCAGAGATGAGGCCCAAAAGCAGGCGCTGGAGGCCATGAAGGCGATGGCTGCAAAAGTGCGCGAGAATGCCGATTATGTGGGCGATAAATTCGCCGAAGAAGCTCGAAAAATTCATTTTGGTGAAGCTGACCAGCGCGGCATTTATGGCGAGGCCACACTGGAAGAGGCTCGGAATCTGGCTGATGACGGCATCGACTTCATGCCGCTGCCGACATTCCCCGAAGATCAGAACTGATTTATTTGTTCAATTCCGGTCTGGCTTTTCAGCAAGCAGCATATAGTTGACATCCATATCATGTGAGAGCTGCCAGCGATCGGCCAGCGGATGATAGACGACGCCGGTGCGATCAATGATATTCAGGCCCGCATGGGTGAGCGCGTTTTCCAGCTCTTGTGGCCGCACCAGTTTTTCAAACTGGTGGGTGCCGCGCGGCAGCCAGCGCAAAATATATTCAGCACCGATTATTGCCAGCCCCAACGCCTTGAGCGTGCGGTTGATGGTGGCGACAAACATGATGCCGCCTGGCCGGACCATTTCGCTGCATTTGTCGATGAACAGGCCAATATCGGCAACATGCTCCACCACTTCCATGTTGAGCACGATGTCGAATGTTTCACCAGCCTCGGCCAGCGCCTCGGCGGTGGTGGCGCGATAGTCGATGGAAAGACCCTGCTCGGCCGCATGAAGTTTTGCCACCTCGATATTGGTGGCGGAGGCGTCAGCCCCGACAATTTCGGCCCCCAGTCGTGCCATCGGTTCGCATAAAAGCCCACCGCCGCAGCCAATGTCGAGGATGCGCAGGCCCTCAAAAGGCCGGGCCTCATGCGCATTGCGTCCGAAGCGGGCTGTGATCTGGTCGCGGAGATAGGCAAGGCGCACCGGGTTGAATTTATGCAGCGGGCGGAATTTTCCGTTTGGATCCCACCATTGTGCAGCCATGGCGGAAAAACGTTCCACCTCTTTGGTGTCGATGGTCGAGCGGCGGGTGTCAGACATGATGCGGTCTCCCTGATGCTTATGCCAAGTCGGGTTTGGTGGCATGAAAGTCAAGTTGCATTTGGCTGTTTATGCGGCAATCGCTTGCGCCCAAAGCATGTTTTGGCTAATGAGACCGCGCATTGGCGCCCGCACCTTGTTTGGGCGCTTTCAGATTTCCATTCCGGGTCGCTCCCGCCATTTTTAAGGGCATTTCGCTTCCATGGCGCGTATTGTGATGAAATTCGGCGGAACTTCCGTTGCCGACATCGCCCGCATTCGCAATGTGGCGCGCCATGTCAAACGCGAGGTTGATTGCGGCCACGAGGTGGCGGTGGTGGTTTCGGCGATGGCGGGCAAGACCAATGAACTGGTCGGCTGGACGCGCGAAGCCTCGCCCATGCATGATGCGCGTGAATATGATGCCGTGGTTGCTTCAGGCGAGCAGGTGACAGCAGGCCTGTTGGCCATTACCTTGCAGAATATGGGGGTAAACGCCCGCTCATGGCTGGGATGGCAGATCCCCATTCGCACCGATAATTCACATGGTGCCGCCCGTATCAGGGAGGTGGATGGCTCTTTCCTGATCAAGCGCTTTGGTGAGGGTCAGGTGGCCGTGATTGCCGGGTTCCAGGGGGTGGGGCCGGATAATCGCATCACCACATTGGGACGCGGCGGTTCTGACACCAGCGCTGTGGCTATTGCCGCTGCCGTCAAGGCGGATCGGTGTGATATTTATACGGATGTGGATGGTGTCTATACCACAGATCCGAGGATGGAGCCGAAGGCGCGCCGCCTTGATCGCATCACTTTTGAAGAGATGCTGGAAATGGCTTCGCTCGGCTCCAAGGTGTTGCAGGTCCGCTCGGTTGAACTGGCCATGGTCCACAAGGTGCGCACCTTTGTACGCTCGTCCTTTGTGGAGCCGGATGCTCCGGGCATGGACGATCTTTTCAACCCGCCTGGAACGCTTATTTGCGACGAGGAAGAAATCGTGGAACAGCAGGTCGTTACCGGTATTGCCTATGCCAAGGATGAGGCGCAGATTTCATTGCGCCGTGTCGCTGACCGCCCCGGTGTCGCCGCCGGAATTTTTGGCCCGCTGGCGCAAGCCGGCATCAATGTCGACATGATCGTCCAGAATATTTCTGAGGACGGAAAATCCACCGACATGACCTTTACCGTGCCTTCAGGCGATATCGCCAAGGCGCTGTCGGTGCTGGAAAAGGTGCGAGAGACCGTTGGCTATGATGTCATCCAGCATGATGAGGGCATGGCCAAAGTCTCGGTGATCGGTATCGGTATGCGCAGCCATGCCGGTGTTGCGGCCTCTGCGTTTGAGGCGCTGTCCCAGAAGGGGATCAATATCCGGGCGATCACCACCTCGGAAATCAAGATTTCCATCCTGATTGACGGACCTTACACGGAACTTGCAGTGCGTACGCTCCATTCCGTATATGGTCTGGACAAGATTTAAAGGCCGCGGGTCTGTAAACCGGCAGGTGACGGGTACGGAAACAGGACGGCGCGGCTATTGGAGAAAGACGCCGCTATGCGAGAAACGGCGGTCGGCCCACGGGTTCTGCTGAAACGATTGCGCGAGCTGATGCAAGAGCCGCTGGAGCCGCAGGAGCGGCTCGACCGGATCGTGCGTGATATTGCGTCCAATATGGTGGCCGAGGTCTGCTCGCTTTATGTGCTGCGCGCCGATTCGGTTCTGGAGCTTTATGCCACCGAAGGTTTGAACCCGTCCTCTGTTCATCTGGTGCAATTGCGCCTTGGGCAGGGCCTTGTCGGCACCATTGCCGCCAGCGCCCGTTCGCTCAATCTGTCGAACGCACAAGAACATCCCGCTTTTGCCTATCTGCCGGAGACGGGCGAAGAGATTTATCGCTCTTTTCTGGGCGTACCCTTGCTTCGCGCCGGGCGCACGCTGGGTGTGCTTGTCGTGCAAAACAAGACCATGCGCAGCTATCGCGATGATGAGGTTGAGGCGCTGGAAACCACGGCGATGGTGATTGCCGAAATGATCGCCACCGGCGATCTGGCGCGCCTGTCGCGCCCCGGCCTTGAACTTGATCTGCGGCGTCCGGTGTCTTTTGACGGCGCTTCCTTCAATGACGGGATCGGGCTTGGTCATGTGGTGCTGCATGAGCCACGTGTCGTGGTCACCAATTTGTTCAATGAAGATAGTGAGGATGAAATCCGGCGGCTGGAAACGGCGCTGGGATCGCTCAGGCTTTCCATCGACGACATGCTGGAGCGCCGCGATGTTGCCTTTGAGGGCGAGCATCGCGAAGTTCTGGAAGCCTATCGCATGTTTGCCTATGATCGGGGCTGGGTGCGGCGTCTGGAAGAAGCCATCGGCAACGGGCTGACGGCGGAAGCCGCCGTTGAAAAGGTTCAAAGCGACATGCGTGCGCGCATGATCCATATGACCGACCCTTATCTGCGCGAGCGGATGAGCGATTTTGACGATCTTGCCAACCGCCTGTTGCGCCAGCTTATGGGAACCGGGCCTGAGGATATGGCGGCCGCATTGCCCAAGGATGCAATCATCGTTGCCCGCTCGATGGGCGCTGCCGAATTGCTCGATTATCCGCGTGACAAGCTGCGTGGCCTTGTTCTGGAAGAAGGGGCGGCCACCAGCCATGTGGTGATTGTGGCGCGCGCCACCGGCATTCCGGTGGTCGGGCAGGTCAAGGGCGCAGTGTCCATGGCCGAAAATAGCGATGCTATTATTGTGGATGGTGACGAAGGCTCGGTGCATTTGCGTCCGCAATCCGATCTTGAGACGGCCTATGCTGAAAAAGTGCGGTTTCGCGCCCGCCGCCAGAGGCTTTATCGCGAGTTGCGCGACAAGCCCTCTGTTTCGCGCGATGGTGTGCCGGTTGATCTGTTGATGAATGCCGGTCTTGTGGTTGATCTGCCGCAACTGGCCGAATCAGGAGCGGCGGGGATTGGCCTGTTCCGCACCGAGTTGCAATTCATGGTGGCCTCGACATTCCCCCGCGCCGAAAGCCAGGAGCAGCTTTACCGCGAGGTGCTGGATGCGGCGCGCGGCAAGCCGGTGACTTTTCGCACCATTGATATAGGCGGCGACAAGGTGCTGCCTTATTTCAAGCACAGCACACAGGAAGAAAATCCGGCCCTGGGCTGGCGCGCCATTCGCCTGACACTTGACCGGCCGGGCCTGTTGCGCACCCAGATCCGCGCCTTGCTGAAAGCTGCCGGTGGGCGTGAATTGAAGCTGATGCTGCCCATGGTCACGGAACTGGGTGAAATTGCGCAGGCGCGTGAGATCATTGACCGCGAAGTGCGCCATCTGTCGCGTTTTGCGCATCTTTTGCCCAACAGTCTGAAACTGGGGGCAATGATTGAGGTGCCTTCTTTGCTGTTTCAGCTCGATGAGTTGATGCAGGCGGTGGATTTTGTTTCGGTCGGTTCCAACGACCTGTTCCAGTTTGTGATGGCGGTTGATCGCGGCAATACACTCATGGCGGACCGTTTCGATCCGCTTTCGATTCCGTTTTTGCGGGTGTTGAAAAGCATTGCCGATGCGGGCCGTCGCCATCAGACCCCGGTAACGCTTTGTGGCGAACTGGCGGGCAAGCCGATCTCGGCCATGGTTCTGATCGGGCTTGGCTTCCGGTCCATTTCCATGTCGGCGGCATCAATCGGTCCGGTCAAGACGATGCTGGCCGAATTGCCGGTGGCGGAACTGGAAGCCTTGTTTGAGGATAATCTTTCTGCTGGCGCCAATGATATTTCAATGCGGGCGCTGTTGCAGGCTTTCGCCGACGATCATTCCATTCCTCTTTGAAGAAGCCCAGCGCGCATGACCCTTCTGCCCCGTGACCGCATGGACCAGGTTGTCAAACGTTTCGAGATGCTCGAAGCATTGATGGCTGCCGGGCCGGAGCCGGATGCTTATGTCAAAATGGCTTCGGAATATTCTGAAATTCAGGAGATTGTCGGCAAAGTTCGCGCTTTGCGTGCCGTTGAACATGAGCAGGCCGATCTTGAAGCTCTTTTGAGCGACAAGGCCATCGATGCGGATATGCGTGATCTGGCCGAGGCTGAATTGCCGGAGCTGAAAGAGCGTCTTTTGACGCTGGAGCATGAAATCCAGATCCTGCTTCTGCCAAAAGATGCTGCGGATGAGAAAAACGCCATTCTGGAAATTCGTGCTGGTACCGGCGGCGATGAGGCTGCCCTTTTTGCCGGCGATCTGTTTCGCATGTATGAGCGCTATGCCAGCAATCGGGGCTGGCGTTTCGAGGTGATTTCAGCCCATGAGGGTGATGCTGGCGGCTATAAGGAAATTATTGCCAGTGTCTCCGGCAAGGGCGTGTTTGCCCATCTGAAATTCGAATCAGGTGTGCACAGGGTGCAGCGTGTGCCCGAAACGGAGGGGCAGGGGCGCATTCACACTTCAGCCGCTACCGTGGCAGTGCTTCCTGAAGCCGAAGATGTCGATATTGATATTCGCGCTGAAGATATTCGCATTGATACGATGCGGGCATCAGGTGCGGGCGGCCAGCACGTCAATACAACCGATTCGGCTGTGCGGATTACCCATTTGCCAACCGGCATCATGGTTGTTTCGGCAGAAAAGTCGCAACACCAGAACCGGGCGCGGGCCATGCAGATCTTGCGCGCGCGCCTGTTTGATCTGGAGCGTGGCCGCGCCGAAGAAGAGCGTTCCGAAGCGCGCAAATCGCAGGTGGGTTCAGGGGATCGATCGGAGCGAATCCGCACCTATAATTTTCCGCAAGGGCGCGTGAGTGATCATCGCATCAATTTGACCCTGTATAAGCTCGACCGGGTGATGCTGGGCGAACTGGATGAACTCATCGATGCGCTGATTGCAGATCATCAGTCAAAACTGCTTGCTGATATGGGTGAAGGCTAAGCCTTGTGATGACGGTTTCCAGCACTTGCTTGACCCTTGCCGCATTGCTGCAATCTGCAAGGCAGAAGCTGACCGAATCAGCCATTGAGGATCCTGCCTTTGATTCGCGGCTGCTGGTTGAGCATTTTACCGGCACAAGCCGCAGTGACGCCATTGCGCGGCCCGACATGCCGGTCAAGGCAAGCATTGTTGCGCAGGTTGAAGCAGCATTGGAGCGCCGTAGCCGGGGCGAGCCGGTTCACCGCATTCTCGGGTTTCGTGAGTTTTATGGCCTGTCCTTGTCGCTGTCTTCGCAGACGCTGGAGCCGCGGCCTGATACGGAAACCCTGATCGACGGGCTGTTGCCGTTTCTGCGCCAGAGCGTGACACGCAACGGAAAATGTCGTGTGCTTGATCTTGGCACGGGGACGGGGGCCATTGCGCTTGCCCTGCTTGCTCAGGTGCCGGAAGCAGAGGCTGTCGGCGTTGATATTTCAGGTGATGCGCTGGCAACTGCGGCGCGCAACGCGACCAGCCTTGGACTTTCCACACGCTTTACAGCCCTGAAATCCGACTGGTTTGAAAAAATTTCAGGTCGCTATCATGTGATTGCCTCAAATCCTCCCTATATATGCTCACAAGAGATTGCGAGCCTGCAAAGGGAAGTACAATTGTTTGATCCACTTCGCGCCCTTGATGGCGGTAAAGACGGGCTTGACGCTTATCGGATCATCGCAAGAAATGCCGCTTCTCATCTTGAGACGGATGGTGTGATTGCTGTTGAAATTGGCAGCAGCCAGCGGCTGGCGGTTACCGCAATCTTTGCAAATGCAGGTTTTTGCTTGATGCGTGCAATGACTGATCTGGCTGGAAATGACCGGGTTTTATTGTTCGCAACTGCGTAAAGAACTTGCTGCGCGACGAAATAACGCTTGGCAAGGTTTGCAAACATGGCTAGGGTCACTACCAGCCGAACGGGTGAGGCGGGCGGATTTCTTTAAGAGATTCAATCTAAGAGATTTCAGATTTCTTGAGCATGGCTGCCACTCGCGCAAACAAGCGCTGAATGCTTCGCTGGAAAATATTTGGCAAGTGTTATGTGACCGGAGCAAGGTGACACGTGACGCCAACGCAGACAATGCGGGCGAGCACAAGAGACCGGATACACAAGGGACCGGATACAGGGCGGCGCAAGGCAGGCAAACACCGGCGGGGCAGCAGGCAGGCTGACCATGTAACCACTGCCATCACAACAGGTTTTTCTTGATTTACAACTGAAGAGACTCGGATGAGGCCACAACAGCAAAACAGGCGTATGCGCGGCCGCAATAATAGCGGCGGCAACACTAATAATCGTAAAGGGCCAAATCCTCTTAGCCGTAACTATGAGAGCAATGGGCCGGACGTGAAAATTCGTGGCTCTGCGCAACAGATTGCCGAAAAATATGCGGCACTGGCGCGTGATGCGATGAGTTCAGGCGACCGTGTGATTGCGGAAAATTATCTTCAGCACGCTGAACATTATAACCGGATCATTGCAGCCGCTCAGGCACAGATGCCGGTTCAGGCCGCGCATCCGGTTCGCGATGATTTTGACAATGACGGGGATGAGGACCACGAGGTCGAGACGGCTGCCCGGGGTCATGAGAATGACGCCCATGCAGGGCAAGGCCATGGTGCAGCCGGGTCGGGTCCGCAGCCCGAGATTGAAGGCGTTCCAGCCGAAGTGGCGCTGAATGCTGAAACATCGGCTGAAAACACGAAAAACCGTGACTCTTCTGGCCGTGAAGCCTCTGGTCGTGAATCTGGAGGTCGGGGTGTTCGCCGCCTGCGCGAGCCGCGCCAGAGAGCCAGGCGGGTTGATGCTGACGCCGATGCGGCAAAAGCGGATGCGACAGCCAGCGATGAAAAGAGTGCCGATGAAAATCTGGAGCCTGCCAAGGCAACGCCTTCGCCTGTTCCGGCAGATTTGAACCCTGCATCCCTTGCTGCCGCCGCAGAGGTCAAGGAGACTGAAACGGAAGCGGTGGCCAAGCCGCGCCGCCCGCGTCGGCCCCGCATTACGGCCGCTGCCAAGGAAGCTGCAGAGGCAGCGCCGGCCGAGGTGGCTGCATCGGACGCCTGACAGGCCTGATTTATCTTTCTGTTTGCCTGATTGCAAAATGCTTGTCGGGGCTCCTTGAGAGAAGCAGGCCCGCGCCCCATATCTGTTGTGAGTGGACCTGGCCCGGATCGGGCAGGTTCGTCACCATAATCTGATCCGGTGCTGCAAAGCAGGCCGGTGATGGCAGGAGACAGATATATGAACCTTGAAAAATATTCCGAACGTGTGCGCGGTTTTATCCAGTCTGCACAGCAATATGCGCTCAATCGCAATCATCAGCAGTTCACCCCTGAACATATTTTGAAGGCGCTGGTCGATGATGAGGAAGGATTTGCCTCATCGCTAATCGAGCGTGCCGGTGGGCGTTCACAAGATGTGGAACTGGGTGTGGATGGGGCGCTTGAAGCCTTGCCGCAGGTGGAAGGCGGCAATGGGCAGCTTTATCTGGCCCAGCCGCTGGCCAAAGTGTTTTCCACCGCTGAAGAACTGGCAAAAAAAGCGGGCGACAGTTTTGTCACGGTTGAGCGTCTGTTGCAGGCGCTGGCTATGGAAACCTCTGCCAAAACGGCTGATATTTTGAAAAAAGCAGGCTTGAGCCCCAAAGCGCTCAATGAGGCCATCAATGATCTTCGCAAAGGGCGCACTGCCGATTCAGCCAGTGCCGAACAGGCTTATGATGCGCTGAAAAAATATGCGCGTGATCTGACTGCCGATGCGCGGCTGGGAAAACTTGATCCGGTGATTGGCCGTGATGAGGAGATCAGGCGCACCATTCAGGTCTTGTCGCGGCGCACCAAGAACAATCCGGTGCTGATTGGTGAGCCGGGCGTTGGCAAGACGGCGATTGCCGAGGGGCTGGCCTTGCGCATCGTCAATGGTGATGTGCCCGAATCGTTGAAGGACAAGCAATTGATGGCGCTTGATATGGGCGCATTGATTGCGGGTGCAAAATATCGCGGTGAGTTTGAGGAGCGCCTCAAGGCTGTGCTCAATGAGGTCACGGCAGCGGCTGGCGGCATTATTCTGTTTATCGACGAAATGCACACGCTGGTTGGCGCTGGCAAGGCCGATGGGGCAATGGATGCCTCCAACCTCTTGAAGCCGGCTTTGGCGCGTGGTGAACTACATTGTGTGGGCGCCACCACACTTGATGAATATCGCAAATATATTGAAAAGGATGCGGCGCTGGCGCGGCGTTTCCAGCCGGTGTTTGTTGATGAGCCGACGATTGAGGACACGATCTCGATTCTGCGCGGTCTGAAGGAAAAATATGAGCAGCACCATAAGGTGCGCATTTCCGATTCGGCGCTGGTTTCGGCCACAAGCCTGTCGAGCCGTTATATTTCCGATCGCTTTCTTCCCGACAAGGCCATTGATCTGGTCGATGAAGCAGCCTCGCGATTGCGCATGCAGGTCGATTCCAAGCCTGAAATGCTCGATGAGATCGACCGCCGTATCATGCAGCTCAAGATCGAGCGTGAGGCATTGAAGGTCGAAAAGGACGAGGCCTCGAAAGACCGTCTGGCAAGGCTTGAAAAGGAACTGACCGATCTGGAAGAAGAGTCATCTGCACTGACGGCCAAATGGCAGTCGGAAAAGCAGAAACTTGGTCTTGCCGCCGATCTGAAGAAAGATCTGGATGCGGCGCGCAATGAACTGGCCATTGCCCAGCGCAAGGGTGAATTCCAGCGGGCCGGTGAACTGGCCTATGGCCGCATTCCAGAACTGGAAAAGCAGCTTTCCGAGGCTGAAGCCCATGATGAGGCGTCGGGCAATATGGTTGAAGAGGTGGTCACGCCCGATCATGTTGCCCATATCGTGTCGCGCTGGACCGGCATTCCGGTTGACAAGATGCTGGAAGGCGAGCGCGACAAGCTGTTGCGCATGGAAGATGAGATCGGCAAACGCGTTGTCGGTCAGGGTGAGGCGGTTCAGGCCGTATCAAAGGCCGTGCGTCGGGCGCGCGCCGGTTTGCAGGACCCGAATCGGCCGATCGGTTCTTTCATGTTCCTTGGGCCCACGGGTGTTGGCAAGACCGAGCTGACCAAGGCGCTGGCCGCATTCCTGTTTGACGATGAAAACGCCATGGTGCGCATCGACATGTCGGAATTCATGGAAAAGCATTCTGTGGCCCGGCTGATTGGCGCGCCTCCGGGCTATGTCGGCTATGAGGAAGGTGGTTCGCTGACCGAAGCGGTGCGGCGCAGGCCCTATCAGGTGGTGTTGTTTGACGAGATCGAAAAAGCCCATCCGGATGTGTTCAACGTTTTGTTGCAGGTGCTCGATGATGGCCGCCTGACTGACGGGCAGGGGCGCACGGTTGATTTTCGCAATACGCTGATTGTCATGACCTCCAATCTTGGCGCGCAATATCTTGTCGAGTTGCGCGATGATCAGGATGTCGATGCGGTGCGTGATGAGGTGATGGGGGTTGTCAAAGCCTCGTTCCGGCCGGAATTTCTCAACCGTGTGGATGAAGTGATTCTGTTTCACCGTCTGCGCCGTCAGGATATGGGCCGAATCGTTGAAATCCAGCTTGAGCGGCTGGGCAGGCTGCTGGCCGATCGCAAGATCCGCATTGAGCTTGAAGATGACGCCATCGAATGGCTGGCAGACAAGGGCTATGATCCAGCCTATGGGGCACGCCCCTTGAAGCGGGTCATTCAAAAAGAGTTGCAGGACCCGCTGGCCGAGCAGCTTCTGGGAGGAAAAATCCTTGATGGGTCAATCGTCAAGGTCACCTCTGGCTCTGATCGCCTGAATTTTCGCAGTGCGGCAAGTGCTGATGAAACAATCCGGGCAGCGTAAATCTGCACGATATGCCTGAAAAAGATGGCCGCAGCATTGCGGCCATCTTCATGCCCGGTTCATGCTGGAAATCTATTGTGATTATCCGGTTCGGGGCGTGATGATGCCTTGCAATGATTGATTCGCTTGGAAGCAAGCGGCTGCATGGAGAGTTTTGTTTTCATGTCGCATGTTTTTTTGCCCGCTTCAGTGCTTGCGGCGGTGCTGTTTTCGGCCAATGCGATGGCCGCCTATGGAACGGGTGCCGGTGACGCGGTTTCGCCGCCTGCCCGTGGCTCTGATTTGCTTATGCTGGCGCAATATGGCGATCTGGAAGTCTATTATGATGGTCTGGGCAACAGGGTGATCGTCGATTCCTATACGGGTGAGGTGATTGCGGTTGAACCACCCGATTCGCGCCCTGTTTTACGCAGAGACAGACGTGCCTTGCGCCGCCAGTCGCAGCAGGAGCGTTATTATAATGACGATCCAGATGACATGGAGCAGTTTTTGCAAAGACAGCGCGAGGAAGAAGCGCGTGTCTATGATCCTTATTCGGGCGACGGATATGAGATTTTTCCTGAACCGCCCATGAGGGATTTGCGTGAGCCGCCGGAAAATTTCAGGCAAGGGGGTGAGTCGCCAGCAATTGAACGCCGTCCGCTTGATGAGGCTTCGCTTGAACCGCCTTCGCCACCGCCTGAGGCCAGTGCTCCGCAATTATCAAATCCGGCATCAAATCCGGTGACGCCATCGACGCGGGTTGATTCGTCTCTTGCACTGGGCAGTCGTGAAGAAATCGCCAATTTGCAGGTGCTGCTGGATCGTGTGGGCGCATCGCCCGGCGTGATTGACGGGCGCTTCGGCTCGAATGTGGAAAAGGCGCTTGCCGTTTATCGGGAAATTACCGGCCAGACTTTGCGCTCTACGGATGCGATTGCGATTACCGAAGCGCTGGCCAATACGGGCGGTGACGCATTTGCACATTATGAGATCACCAATGAGGATGCTGCCGGACCCTATATTGCATCCGTGCCCGCAGATTACGGCGACAAGGCGCAACTGGAGCATCTGTCTTATACGTCGGTGACCGAGGCTTTGGCCGAGCGCTTTCATATGGATGAGGCGTTTTTGAAGGCTTTGAACCCACAAGCCAATTTCAACAGGCCCGGAACCATTATCAAGGTTGCCAATTTTGGCCGACAGGTTGCCACACCCGTTGCGCGCATTGTTGCCGACAAGGGCAGCAGGCAGGTTCGGGCCTATGATCAAACGGGCCGACTGGTGGCTGCCTATCCGGCGACCATCGGCTCTGAAGCGACACCTTCGCCGTCGGGTGTCCATGCGGTGACCCGAATCGCGGTCAATCCCAATTACACCTACAATCCGAAGATCAATTTCAAGCAGGGTGACAATGACAAGGTGCTGACCATTCCACCGGGGCCGAATGGCCCGGTCGGCTCCATCTGGATTGCGCTCGACAAGCCGACCTATGGCATCCATGGCACGCCGGAGCCTTCGCAAATCGGCAAGACCTCCAGCCATGGCTGTGTGCGGCTGACCAATTGGGACGCATCCGAACTTGCCAGGCTGGTAAAGCCGGGTGTTACCGTTGAGTTTGTGGATTAAAGCATTTTGCAGTCAGATGATTCCATCTATACTCACAAAATGCTTTAGCCTTCGCTCTTGCCGGTGCTTGCGACCTTGAGGAGATTGCGGTCCTGCTGATGCAGCAATTCGTCAATGCGTTTGCTTTCACGCTTGAAGGCGGCAAGTTCCTCGCCTTTCAAAACCTTGCCGACCGGCAGACGGACGCGCATGGGGTCGACCTTGGTGCCATTGACGATCAATTCATAATGGAGATGCGGGCCGGTCGACAGGCCGGTTGAGCCGACATAGCCAATCACCTGCCCCTGCCTGACGCGCACGCCCGGAGCGATATTCTTGGCAAAGCCGCTTTGGTGATTATAGGAACTGACATAGCCATTGGCATGGCGGATCAGGATTTGCCGGCCATAGCCGCCAGCCCATCCGGCCTTTTCCACAACGCCATTACCGGCGGCGATGATTGGTGTGCCGCGCGGAGCCGCCCAGTCGGTGCCGGTATGCATACGCGTATAGCCCAATATGGGGTGTCTGCGTGCGCCAAAACCGGAGCGGAATTTTCCGGTTGGCACCGGATTTCGCAGCAGAAACTGCTGGGCGCTGGAGCCGTTTTCATCAAAATAATCGAAGGAGCCGTCTTCAGTGCGAAAACGGTAAAAATTGCGGGATTGGCCGCCAATATTGGCCGAGACATAAAGCAGTTCAGAGTTTTCAGAAGCTGCATCGCTCTCATCCGGCTGTGAAAACAGCACTTCCAGACGATCTGAAGCCGTGGTTCGTGACTGGAAATCAACATTGGAGGCCAGCAGTCGGACCAGCCGCTGGGTCATTTCTTTTGACATGCCATAAGAATAGGCGGCACGATAAATGCCATCATAAACGGTCGGCAGATTGCTGCGCGTCTGCACCGGTGGCGATACATCGAAAGCTGTCAGCAGTTCGGGATTGGGCTCCGGCTCGTGAGCGGGGACATATTGTCCGTCATCGCCGCGGGCGATGGTGACGATATGCCGGGTTTTATCATAGACACCGGCGCGCACGATGCGGGCAACATCATCCTGTATTTCCAGGCCGACCCGCAACACTGTGCCAGCTTTCAATGCCGGGGCATTGAGCAGCTTGGTGATGGCGCTGCTCATGCCCTTGGCATCGTCACCTTCATAGCCTGACTCGGCGAAAGCTTCGATAATCTTGCGATCCTGCCGGAAGGGGATGATTTCCTCGGCAAAGACCGGCGCAACACCTTCTTCTCCGTCTGGCCGGGGGGCCAGTGAGACATTTTCCTGTACAATGCGAATGGCATAAGAGCCGGCCAGGCTCTGGGTAAGCTGATCGCCGAAGCGCTGTGGATCAACATAATGAAGAGAGGCGACCTGAATGGAGCCTTCCGAAAGATTGTCGGCTGCTTCACGCACCAGTTTTTCAACCTCCTCGGCTGAAAGCCCGGCCTTTTCGTCAAAGGAGGCCGTGGAAATCGGAAAATCTATGGTTTTAAGGCTGATCTCACTCTCAACCCTTGCTCCATAGAGCAGTCCGGCCAGTGCTGTCGTGGGGGGAGTTGTGGTTTTGCTGTCATCACTGAAAACACGCAGCGGATCAAAGGCTGGATAAGAAGCTGTAGTTGTATAGGCGGCAGCCAGCGCCATATTGACCTGCACCAGCGGGATGGAGTGGATCACTTCACGGTCACCAACCTTGGTTACCATGGAAACATCCATGCGGCGGCGGTCTTTGGCGCGGGAAATCTGGCGGGTCGGGCTGACCCTGGGTTTTTTGGCCTTTTGCCCGGAAGCATCGCTGGGGGCGGGGCTGGCCATTTCAGCGATCTCGGGAGGGGTGGCCAGTTGCTGGCGCCCATCCAGAGCTGCAAACAAGGCAACGCCCATCAAGACGCTGGATGTAACTCCGGTCAAAAAGGTTCCCGAAAGCCAGCGTGCAGAAACCTCCCGCCGATCGGGAAGGGTGGTGCGGCCACCTGCTGCAAGGGGTGGCTCATTGCCTAGTTTGGCTATGACCTCGTCGGTGTCCGGCATCCGGAATGGCTGCTTCTTTCCCGGTAGGGGTTGCGATACGGTTCATCTGTGTTGCTGACATTTGCCCGCCTTGCGCAGGCAAGTCAATGAAAGCGTCACCTGATGCTGCTGCTCTTTAGCACGCATCACCATATAAGAGTGTGCCAGCAGATTAAGTGCAGCCAGACGGGTGTGGGTTTTTAATGCGGCGGCAATAGGGCCTGGGCCGGTCTTTTGCAGATCGAAAACACGGACTGAAAAAAAGGATAAAAATACAGCAAAGACGGGACAAAAACTTTTGTCACAAAAAATTCAAAATACTTGAAAATGGCTGTTGACTCTTCGGGCAGGTCCACCCTATATACGCCTCATCAACGACGGCGGTGCCGCTGGCGGCGGAAGAGTTCGCTCTAAACAAAGCCAGTGAGTTTAACCGATGCGGAGTTGACAGCAGCTAGAGATAAGCAGTAGCAAGTCTTCGGCGGCCCGATTAAAAGGGCAACCAGTTTATTGACATATTTATATGTCTGTTCTTTGACAATTTCATATTGAAGAAAGAGAAGCGTGGGCGGCATGGTTTTGCTTGTCCTTGGAGTAAGACTTCGGTTTTGCGTTGATGAGGATTTACGAGACTTTGGCGGACACGTTTCGAGTAGAGATGTTACGCTTTGAT